>JAGYOV010000036.1 GCA_018399375.1 Dehalococcoidia bacterium | reverse complement strand
CTTTTTTCATTCCCCCCCGTCACAGAGGCATCATTACACAGGGCCCCGGCGCGTAGCAGCAAGGCGAGATGGGCATCTTCTTGAGCGTTGATCTTTTCCCCCTCCTCAATAAAATCACCAGCAGGCCGATAACCTTCACCGGTAACTTCAATATATCTATCGCCAGCATATAGCCTGCGAACGGTCATCTGGTTCAAGGTTAACGTACCGGTCTTATCGGAGCAAATGACCGTGGCTGAACCCAGAGTTTCCACGGCTACCAGCTTGCGAACGATGGCATTGCGACGGGCCATAGCTCGCATGCCGATAGCGAGCACGATAGTAACTACCGCTGGCAGGCCTTCAGGAATGGCCGCAACGGCGACTGCGATCGCCAGCATGAACAGGTCAAATAGCTCCAGCCCATGCAGCAGCCCAACTATCACCAAAAGAGCACAGGCCCCGAGAAAAATAAAAACCAGGTAGCGGCTTAACTTCTTGATATTCTTCTGCAGAGGCGTTTCTTCCTGCTGTACTTCCTCAAGACCAGTAGCTATCTTTCCGATTTCAGTTTTCATTCCGGTAAGTACCGCTACACCTGTAGCCCGCCCCGCCGTGACAATGGTACTCATAAAGAGCATATTCACTCTTTCGGCAACAATGGCATCCTCTGGCACCTGAGCAACTTGTTTTTCCACCGGAACTGACTCTCCTGTCAGCGCAGATTCGTTGACTTTCAAATTAACGCTTTCCAGTAACCTGACATCCGCAGGAACTTTATCACCGCTTTCGAAGAGCAAGATATCTCCCGGTACGATTTCCCGTGCAGGTACGACCTCAACTCTGCCATCGCGCCTTACCTTGGCTTTTGGCGCCGCCATCTTCAGCAACGACTCCATCGCTTTCTCAGCCTGACTTTCCTGGAGCGTCCCGATAGCAGCGTTGAGTATAATCACTCCGAAGATGACGATGGCATCGATGAAATGCTCTTCGCCGGTAAAGAACTGCGATACCAGGGAAATAATGCCAGCGGCCAGCAAAACATAAATTAGAGGGCTGAGAAACTGCCGCAAAAAGACCTTAACCAGAGACGGCTTCTTCTTGCCAACGAGCTCGTTGGCTCCATATTGGGCCAGCCTTCTCTCAGCTTCTTCAGAAGTAAGGCCACTCTCACAGGAGTCCGTTCTTAATAGCGCTTCTTCTGGCGTTTGACTGTGCCATAAAAATGTCGTTTTTTTCACTGACATCATTTTTTCTGCCAACAGTTACGCATTTCCAGCCAGGAAGCTTCCTGAAGGCAATGGAGACTCCCTGACGCTAATTTCTCTTGAATTATACATTTACTGACGTAATGGGAGAGGCGAAGCAATTTACAGCGCTTACCTGTAAACCTTGCAGAGTAGCGCTCTCAGTGGCCAGCCACCGCTTATTTCGTTGCAGTGATCGGGGTTATCGTCAGTAACTACGTTAATATTAGATATCCACAAGCCATGCAATGACGGCTCCTCTGCCCTCATCTCGGGGAACCACCACCCATGCTCAGCATGAACCACACCGGGGGCGATTCCTTTCGAAAGCTGGCATTTCTGCTTGATACGCCCTCGAGGCGTCTCTATCCATATCCAATCGCCATCAGCAATTCCCAGTTCGAAGGCATTCTGCGGGTTAACCTGGACAATGGGGTCAGGATGCTGCTCGCGCAGGGAAGCAATCTGACGGTGTTCCGAATGGTACATGGGCAAAAATCTGCCGCCTGTAATCAAGACCAGGGGAAATTCTCGGGCAATCTCCATATCCCCGACCGGACTCTCGGGAGGCTCTTTGTGAACGGGCAAAGGATCATATCCCAGCTTTTCCAGTACAGTCGAGTATAGCTCAAATTTGCCCGTCGGGGTGGCAAAACCCACTTTTTCATAGCTTTTCTTGCCCGTATACAGTGGAGTGGAACTATCTCCCTTCGGAACGAAGTGGCCGTTGAGACTGGAAGAGAATTCTTTCAACGTATATCCCAGCGGTGCCAGGCGGTAATCGTAGGCCTCTTCCAGAGTTTTCCATGGCCAGTACTCTTCCTGCCCCAGCCGCACACCTAAACCCCTCCAGAGATCATAATCAGTTCTTCTATCATACTCGCCTTCTTTTACCGCCGGTAAAGGAGCCTCCCCTCCATCAATAAATCCAGCAGTGTCACAGGCAGTGGAAAGACAGGGCCTTTCCAACCACGAGGCAGCTGGCAAAACATAATCAGCCAGTTCGGCGCTGGGCGTAAGCCAGAAATCCATAACTACATACAGGTCCAGGCTCTTAATAGCCCGATATACCATGTCAGTATTGGGCATGGTAAGCAGGGGATTGCTGGACGCAGAGATCATGGCCCTGATGGGATAAGGCTGCCCCGTGAGCATTGCACGAAATACGCTTGGAGCATGAGCAAAACAGTGGTGAGTCTCCGGAAGACGGCGCCCCCATACCCTCTCCACGTTGCTCTGGATCATGTCATACCCTTCCCAGGAAAGGAGCTTGAACCGATCGGATCCAATCTGTTTTAGCTTCTGTTCCCGGGGTAATTTGTCGCCGAGCTCAATTTCGGATTCAGAAATATAACCCTGCGTGGGCGGACGACCTATATCACCTCCTCTAACATCGATATTACCGGTGATCGCAGATAGAATGAACCGAGCATGCAGCGCCTGCACCACATTGGCCTGTTGCTCTACGCCCATGTAGTTAAAAGATATCCCAGGTCTATTGATGGCATACATCCTGGCAGCTTCTCTGATCTTTTCAGCTGGCACCCAGGTTATGGCAGCTACTTTATCCGGCGGATAATCCCGGGCTCGCTCCGCCATCTGATCGAAGCCATAACACCACTTATCAACAAATTCTTTATCATAAAGCTCTTCCTCCAGGATGACGTTTATCATGCTCATCAACAAAGCGCAGTCCGTGCCGGGCCTCAACTGCAACCATGTGTCAGCCCACTCGGCAGTTTCCGTGCGCCTGGGATCTATCACAATTATCTTTGCTCCCTCTTTCCTGGCGTTGAGAATGGCTCTCCACGAGCCACGCTCCGCCTGCCGAGGATTGGTTCCTATGAGGAGAACACACTTCGTTATACCCGGGCGGGGAGTGACCGCATTGCAGCACAGGCCACTGAGTGCAGTGGATACCATATTATTTATGCCCCAACAAATATGCCCCTGCCCAATACAATTGGGAGTGCCAAAGAGGTTGAAAAACCTGCGCCGGTACTCGTCGTGAGTCCTGTACGTACCGCTGCTGGTAGCAACAGCTTCCGCTCCATATTCCTTTCTCACATCCTCCAATTTGGAGGCAATTTCATCCAACGCCTGCTCCCACGATATTCTCTGCCACTTCCCCTCCCCACGATCTCCACTCCTTTTAAGGGGGTAGCTCAAGCGATCGGGATGATAAAACCATTCGGCAGCAGCGCGAGCCCTAGGGCAGGCCCGGACGGTGGGTTTCAATATAGCGCTACGAGGATGTTCTTTGTCTTCTTCGACGCGAACGAGCCGCCCATTTTCAATATGCACTTCTACCTTGCAATGGTCGTGGCACCACATGCATACCGTCCTTTTAACCTGCGTCTCGCTCATTTTCTCTTCCTCCTTGCATAATACTGTGTAGGCTGGTTATCAAAACATACTCCAACAGTTCAACGCTACGGACAATCATAGCAGTAAACCGCGTTGGGCATTCCAACAAACTTCTCACAATATACTCCATGACAACTCTACGGGCAAGGGATTATCACTAACAACGGCAGGAATTGCGCTCAAAAGTTGAGCTAGCCACAGGAACATTAAGATACTCCAATGGCAAAACCCGCAGCTTTCAAAATCTGTTACCGATCTATTCTGAAATGGAAAAAGAAATAGCTCCAATTCTGTCTTACATTAAAGCCAGTGTAACTTGTTGTGCTTCTTACGAATAGCCAGGAATATTGTAACTTCCTTCTGAAAGATGATAAGCTGAACGGGTTTTGAACAAAACAGCCCTGCTTAACGCTGCTTAAAGCGCTTTGTCAGGTACGGAGAAGAGTTACATGAAGGCTGAAGACAAAATTAAATGGATTTATTCCTCCAATAATAACGAGGAACTGAGTAAAGATATAACAGGCTTGGAACAATTTGACTTATTTCTCACAAGCTTATTACTTAAACCACGTCGATAATGCATTGGTGCATCTTCTATATCATGGGAGCCACTACCCTAACAAAAAAGCCTTCACTTGAATTCAATTCCACCCCGTAACCGGGGATACAGTAATTCCACCGAACGTGTACAGGAAAAACTGCTCTGATGAAACAAAACATACCGAGTAAAACGCTCGAGGCGCTCAAGAGAGGCTGTTCTGCCATTTATAGCTACCTGTTCTACATCCCTTGCGGCGGCGAAGCAGCTTTCAGGGAAAGATGCGTGAAGTTTGCTGATTTGAAATATGGAGAGCGAATTTTGGATCTGTGCTGTGGCACCGGAGAGCTAACTACTGTAATAGATAGCAAGCAGTTTGCCAGCGAACTGGTCGGAGTTGATATTGATGACCTATCAATTGCAATGGCGAGGATAAAACCAAAACGTGGCCCCATTTCTTTTATAACCGCGAGCGTTGGAAATTTACCATTGAGCCCATCCTGCTTCGACAGGTGTTTCATTTCCCTCGGCCTGCATCACATGACTCTGCACGAGCGACAAAAAACGCTGGCAGAAATACACCGAACGCTAAATTCCGGGGGCACATTATACATAATTGACTACAATCTACCGATGCGGGGGCTAAGGCGGCTAATTGCCAGTATTTTTGCTAAAATAGACGAGAGCAGCGAAGCCTATAACATGATAAAGAACGGCAACCTGATCGAGGAGATCAAGAGAGTTGGCTTCGAAATCACAAGGCATAGAGTCACCTGCCAGGGCATAATTCAGCTCATTGCAGCAGTGAAGACAAGCGATACTAACGAGTGATGCTCTATCCAGACCAGTAGAAAAGTCAAAACCAGGGATGACTCTAGTTTGCCTAGTTTTGTGGGCAAGAAATAGAAGACAACACTTCAAGATCTATCGCAGCCCTCGCCCGTATTGACCGTGGATCTTTATCCAGACATGCTATTCCCTTATAATCGCTCTTTTGCACGGCTACCCTAACTCCATATGGCGTATCCACTTCTACAACTTCTTCTTTAGCAACAACATGTTCACCATCTAAACCAAGTGTGACAACGCCGGAATTAATAATAAGCCGCCAGTTCTTCTTCCTATCTTCCCTTTCATGCCAGCATACGCTTCTGCAATTACCACAAACAGTATTTGTAAACCAATCGGAATCGAACATGGCTTTTCTATAATCTTGAAAACTGTTATTCCCAAGACGCATTTGCGGATCTGACTTCATCAATCGTGCATTGAGAGCATCCAACTCTTTCTTGCTCTCCGGAAGAGGGTGTTGCAGCCGATATGGACTCCAGTTGGACCATTTGCCGTTCGGCTCCAGACCATGATAACCACTACATCCTATCCAACAGCAAGAATTGGGTCTCTTTTCCGCGATCTCCTCGTCAATGCCGGCAACTCTGACCGTTACCACATTCTTTTTGCTGATCATTCCCACCGGGCACACCGCAGCGCAAATCTTGCATCGATCACACGGATTCTTTTCAAGAAGAGGATCCGGTTCCAACTGAGCCGATGTCAAAACCGTACCCAACTCCACCATTGCTCCATAATCACGCGTAATCAGATTACCACTCCATCCTATTCTCCCGATGCCAGCAGCTACAGCACCGTAGCGATGAGAGAAATCAGGAATAAATTCAGTCATTTCAGTGACATCGCTGGTGCTCTTTTCCGGGCGGTAAGCATTATTGCCATCCACGCCCACTGCATCAAAACCTTCACTTCTCAAGAAATTCACCAGACAATCGGTAACTACATAAAGCAATCTAGCCATATACTTGCGCTCTTCGCAGTGAGATAACCAGTCCTTTTTGCTGATAAAATCCCGTACCGTTTTACCGTCCATAGTTACAGCAAAAGATATAGCTGATTGCGCTGAAGGTAACAGATAACGTGGATCACCCGATGGAGGAGAATCCAGAAGCCTCTGCTTCGATGCAATTCCAACCAAGGTTGCACCTTTTTCTCGAGCTATGCTCTTTATCCGCTCAGCAACAGTCATTAAAATAGATAAGTCGTCTAAAATTTGCTCCAGACTAATTTTAGCATCATCCTCGTACCTGTATCCATCTATCCGGACCAGATCATTCAATCAAAACCTGAATATTCCTACTCTGGATTGATTAACAACCTCTCTGGAAGAGCAGCAGCGACAAAAGCCCGCCAAGAAGAGACCTGATCTGTTTGCTTACTTGAATTTCCCTTTGGAGGGATAAAACGGCTTCTTTCTCCGATCATCGAGGAAGTGCTGTAGAGTCGCTATTGGATGATGATACAACATGCGCGGGCCGGAGTAACGCATAACAGCCCTGATTCTTTCTCTCATTACGGGATCAAAACAATGCACCGGGCATTGAGCACAAGTAGTCTTGCCTTCCTGAAATGGGCATTTATCCAAGCGCCGATATGTATATTCCAGCAAACTCGAGCATTCCGGACACAAGCCATTGGAAGAATGGTGCTTCCGGCAATAGATTTCGACCATTTGCCTGACAGTCTTTTTTTCTCGTTCAATTCGGGAACTCATAGCGTTAACTAAAGTTTACCAAACTCGTGGAGAAAGAGCGTTGTGGATCTTGCGCTTATGATAAAGCGCTTCAGTGGAGCGCATTCACAAAATGTTAAAATAGAAAGTAGCTAACAAGTAGCGGGGGGTAAAGTTGAAACTCGGTATAATCTCAGATACGCATGCAAACACTATGGATGAAATGCCATCCAACATCAAGAAAGCTCTGGTTAACGTTGACCTCATCGTTCATGCTGGAGACTTCACCCAGAAGCGAGTCCTGGACGACCTGCGAGCGCTGGGGGAAGTAAAAGCCGTTCGTGGAAATATGGACTCGTCAGAACTAAGGGAGATGCTTCCCGAAAAAGAACTCTTTGAAGTCAATGGAAAGAAAATCGGCCTGATACATGGGTGGGGTGCACCATGGGGAATTACCGAGAGGGTGAAGGGCAAGTTCAATGAAGCAGATATCATTATATTTGGTCACTCTCACCAGTCCTGCAACCAGTACTTCCAGAAAATCCTGCTATTCAATCCCGGCCAGGCTAGAAATTCTTTCGGACTAATAACCATCGATGATGAAATAAATGCTCGAATACTCGCAAGTTCGGAGTAGATACGCAGGGATAAGTTACGGGCTCGGACTTACGGACAACGCCCAATATAGCTAGTGCAAAGGTATTGATTGAAGAGTTGAAAGGGAAATATAATGTGTCAATGCCTTACAGCACTCTCGGTGCTCCGGTGTATACTTTGAGAGGTGTATACTTTTAGAATAGTCGTAACTTAAAAGGATGATCTCTATCAAGAGACCAGACCACATAAAGCTGCCTCTCTCGATATTAAGGAGTAAAAAGAAAGGAGGAGAAATGGCAAGGTTAAGCAATGAAGTAAAAGCCCTTTTTGAAAAACAGCTGGCTTTTGTCGCCACAGCCAGCGGAAACGGGAATCCAAACGTTGGCCCCAAGGGGTCGATGTATATTGTAGATGATGAAACGCTTGCTTATTCGGAGAGCACAAATCGAAAAACGCTTAAAAACCTTACAGAAAATTCCAGAGTAGCGGTAACGGTGGTGGACCGCGAGAAAGGATCCGGTTACCAGGTCAAGGGGCGAACCGAGTTGTTGAGTAGTGGCAACTTATTTGATCAGATG
>JAGYOV010000035.1 GCA_018399375.1 Dehalococcoidia bacterium | reverse complement strand
CCGGGGTAGCCTCCAGATTATAAAGCCCCTTCGTCTCCTCTTGGAATATGGCCAGCTTTTCTCTCATAAAGGAAAGGACCTTCATTGCCAGGGTTTCCCCCTCTCCAGAGGTGATGTCTTTGCCCAGGAAGTTAAGGCAAGCTTCATTCATGCCAATGAGACCGATGGTAGAAAAATGGTTTGCCCAATAGGAACCAATTCTTTCCTTTACCATGGAAAGGTAAAATTTTGCATAAGGATAGAGCCCCTCTTCCGTAAACCGTTCCAGCGTCTTCCTCTTAATTTCCAGGCTCTCTTTGGCAAGAATCATGAAAGAATCCAGCCGGGTAAAGAAATCTTCTTCGTTACTGGCAAGATAGCCAATCCGGGGCATATTGATGGTCACAACGCCTATGCTACCGGTAAGAGGGTTGGAGCCAAAGAGCCCACCACCACGCCTCCTGACCTCACCGATATCCAGTCTCAACCTGCAACACATGCTCCTCGTATCGCCAGGATCCATGCCAGAGTTAACGAAGTTGGCAAAATAGGGAATGCCGTACTTAGCCGTCATCTTCCAGAGCGCATCTTGCCTCACGCTTTGCCAGTCAAAATCCTTGCCGATGCTATATGTGGGAATGGGGAAGGTGAAAATGCGTCCTTTAGCATCGCCATCCATCATGATCTCGCAAAAGGCGCGGTTAAGCACATCCATCTCCTCCTGAAACTCCGAATATGTAGCATCCATGCACTTCCCACCGATTATAACTGCCTCATCCCTCAGCGTGGGCGGAGGCAGAAGATCAAAGGAGAGATTAGTAAAAGGCGTTTGAAAACCAACTCTCGTGGGAATGTTGAGGCCAAAGACGAACTCCTGCATCGCCTGCTTAACCTCATCATAATCGAGGCCATCATACCTTATAAACGGCGCCAGGAGGGTATCAAAATTGGAGAGAGCCTGGGCACCAGCTGCTTCTCCCTGAAGAGTATAAAAGAAATTGACTATCTGCCCCAGCGCACTGCGCATATGTTTTGCAGGAGTGCTTTCTACCTTTCCAGCAACGCCCTTAAACCCATAAACCAGCAAATCCTTCAAATCCCATCCACAACAATAGGCGCCCAGAATTCCCAGGTCATGTATATGAAAATCCCCCTTAAGATGGGCTTCTCTTATCTCAGGAGGATATATGCTGCCCAGCCAGTAATGAGATGATATTCCAGAAGAGATGTAATTATTTAGCCCCTGAAGAGAGTAATCCATATTGCTGTTTTCCCTCACTGCCCAATCTCCCCTATCCACATAATCATCGACCATCATCCTCGCTCCAGACAGCAGTTTTCTTGCCTCTCTCAATTTAGCGTGCTGATCCCGGTATATGATGTAAGCCCTGGCGATCGAAGAATATCCTCTCTCTATCAGAGTCTCTTCAACCAGGTCCTGCACTTCTTCAACAGTAGGAATCCTGCCATTACGGCACGTTATCTCCAAAATGGAAACTACCCTTTGGGATATCTCGCCCGCACCAGCTCTATCTCCGCCTCCTACAGCTTTGGTCGCTTTAAAAACGGCTTCCGTTATCTTGGCAGCATCAAAGGAAACGACGTCGCCCTCTCTCTTTCGAATATATTGAACCTTATGGTTATAGTCTATCATCGTAAAATCCCCCTTCACATATTTCACTGCAAAATCTAAAAACTAATCCCGAAGAATACAGTTTGCTATACTGCTGAAAAATAAAGTTAAGTAAAGTTTACTATAATCTATTTTACTTGAATTGTACCTCTCGCGATGCTACCCTGTCAAGGACTGCAGGAACCATTGAAGAAAATGCACCAGCTTCCAGGAGAAATTCTTGAGAGTAAAAACAGCGGAACAGCAGAGAGCTTGCAATCACTCTGCCTATTATCAGCGACTATTCCTCAAGTAGCTCTTTGTACCTCTCTCCCACGCGCGTCCATGTCCACCTTCGTTCAACGAGCTTGCGCCCATTCCTGGCCAGCCGGGAGCGTTCAGCCTCGTTGCCCAACAGGGCGACAATTTGCTTCTCCATCGCCTCTTCATCATCAATCAGGTAGCCAACATCTTCTCCCTGAAAGATAAACCTGTGGGAATAGATATTGCTAACTATGGGAACAGCTCCAGCAGCCATGGCCTCAACCAGAGGAATGCCAAAGCCCTCAAACATCGAGTTGGAGAGATAAATTGCCGACTTCTCCAATACGGCCATCTTTTCTTCTTCCATGAGATAACCATACATGACAACGTTGCGCGATAAATCTAGTTCTGCGATCTTGAGGCGGACCTGTTCTCGCCGAGGTCCATCGCCAACGATGTGCAGCATCACATCGGGTATCTTTTCTCTAACCCTAGATACGACCTCGAGAAGAGAGGATACTCTTTTCAGCTCAGTCAACCTGCCAACATAGACGAGACTGGATGGTTCTTTATCCTCGGAGAAACGATAACCACTCACATCGACGCCATTGCCCACAACCACTATTTTCCCCGAACAAAATTCTTCTTTCACCAGAGTTTCTTTAACCCGAGGATTAATTACTGCGACCTTATCCAACCTGGTTATACCGAGAGCCCATTTCTCCAGCACTGCCATTCCAGAGAAGGCGCGCCTAGAGGAACCGTTTACAGTGGCGGTGTGATACAGATGATGAATGACACCCACCTTACAGGCGTGAGCAGGAACGAAACGAAGGAAACATGCCGCCGAAACGCCGTTGCCAATCAGAATATCGGGCTTGTTCTCTCTAACATATTTCCAAACTTCGCGCAGAAAGGACAGGTCGCCGCTATGCATCCACCTCACCCACCTCCCTTCTCCCAAACACACGACCTTAACGCCTCTATACTCAGTCTCTAGCCTGTGCTTATTCCCCGCATAGTTGGGGCATAAAATCGTAATATCGTAATTCGAAGTCAGATTTTCCAGGGAGAAAAGTGCATGCACCAACCCTCCTTCGGTAAAATAAAAACCACCATTCTTGAGAATCGGGCCACCGGTGAGGTTTATAACTACTATCTTTTTCATATACTATCACCTTTCGCAGGAGCCAGATTTACATTGCAATGCACTTCTATCTGCATTTACCTAAAACGATATCACAAGAGAGCAAAGATGACAGTAACTATGCTACTCTAGCATCAGATCAAAAATCAAGATATAATCATAGCAGATTGGAATGAGCATCATATGGCAGATTCTCGGCGCAGTTACTGCGGGCAGCTTGCTCTGGTTGGGAGCCATTTTCTTCATATCCCTGCTAGGTGAATTCGGCTTGCCCGCAACCAGCCCAATCCTGGAAGGCATGCTGGTATTTACCGGCTTTCAGATCGCCCAGGGAGGATACTTCATAGCCGCCGTCCCTTTTCTAGCGATAGTCTGCACGGGGCGCATATGTGGTTCCACATCAGCTTACCAGCTTTCGTCTTCCTGGGGAGATGTCATCATAACTAGATTCGGCAAGTACATACGCATCACCCCGGAGAACATCTTGCTGGCAAGGCAAAAATTGGGGTCTCTCGCCGTGCCCAGCATAATCGCAGCGCGCTTCACGCCCGGGCTCTCAGTCCTCAGCTCCATAGTCTGTGGAATTTCTCGAATAGGACACAAACACTTTTTCATTGGCACAATTGCACATATAATGGCATGGGAAGCGATCTTTCTAGCCCTGGGTGCCCTGGGTGGCAAAGTGTCGGCGAGGTTTTTCAGCCCCGAGAGCTATCCCACTCTGCTTACCATCTGGATAATAGCCATGGTTACCCTGGGTATCGTTATAGGATATTTTGTTTTCCGGCGAATCAAAAACGCCAAGTAGTTCGCCCAGGGCATTTTTTATCTGGCTGCCGCTAATTATGCAAGGAACGCTCTAGATAGCGCCCTTCCTTAAATCTACTATGTCGTAGTCCATGTTCTCCACCTCCATTCTCTGCACCAACACAGCTGCGCTATCCATACTGCAAACAACCAGGAAAGGCAGACCACAATAGGCAGCCTCTATGGCCGCTTCTTCAACGCCATAGAGATATTCAGGCTCCTTCTTTATCGATCTCAACGCCACTAAAGCCTCAAGCCCAATAACCCCCACCTTGATGGCCCTGTCTACCTCAACCTTCAACCTGTCTATATCGGTGCTCCGCGACCCTCCTTCCACTATTCCAGGGACTTTCCCTATGGTAATCCGAGCTGTTGCCAGATCTATCACCCCTTCTATCAAGGAAACGCCAACATCCTCTCCCTGGCGAGCTTCGGATACAGCTATTCCCCGGGAACTACCGCTTACCTTCACATTAGAAGCAAACAATAAACCGTCTTTCATATACAGGAATACTTCCTGCCCCGCCGACAGGTTAGCATCGGCTATCGCAGTCGACGTCGAGATATCGCTTATCACCTTGTTAACGAAAGCAGAATAGCCCTGCAACTGCCGGGACATTTTCAGAATCCAATCTACCCCTTCTCTAGTCACGCTATAACGGGACCTCCCCTGAGAAGTAAGCCAACCATTTCCAATCAGGCCCCTGACGTACTCTGAAACCGCTTGAGAAGTTATGCCCAGCTTCTGTGCAACGTGTTTCTGCTGCACATAGGGCTGATTTGCCGCTATTTCCAGGAGAATCTGGAACTTGGTAGCAAGGTTTTTACTTCGCAGTATCTCAGCTATCATTTTTAGATAAATCCTCTTATTCTTTTCGTACTCAAGTCCACGTCTACCGAAGTAAAAGAAGGAGATGAAGGAAATCCCGGCATCGTGAGAAAACTCCCGGTTAAGGGGCAGATAAATCGAGCGCCGGCATAGAGTCCAATATCCTGGATGGGTAACTCCCACCCCGTGGGAGCACCCTGCATTAGGGGATCGTGAGACAAAGAGAATTGCGTCTTGGCCATGTTAAGGCACAGCTCATCGTAGCCAAGGTCCATGTACTTTTTTATCTTTTCTCGAGCTCCAGGAGCATAAACTACGCCATCAGCTCCATATACCTTCGTAGCTGTAGTCTCAATTTTCTCCCATATAGAGGCGTTGTGGGCATAGATAAACTTGTTCTCCGCAGATTTCTCCACTGCTTTTATAACCGCCCTCGCTAGGTCAACGGCTCCGGCGCCTCCCTCCTGCCATGCGTCGTGGACCACAGCAGCCTCGGCTCCGGCGGCTAAAGCCGCCTGACGGGCTAAATTCAGCTCGCCTTCTGTATCCGCAGGAAACCTATTGATGGCCACCACAGCCGGAACGCCAAATGTCTTCACTATCTTTATGTGAGCTGCCAGATTCTGACAACCCTTTTCTACTGCATCCAAATCTTCCCGTTCCGCTATATCCCTGACAGCTTCGTACGACTTCCCTGGGCGCAGATGAAAGGCACCACCATGCTGTTTAAGAGCCCGTATTGAAGCGACGATTACAGCACAATCTACCTTGATCGAACTCTGGCGGACTTTGACGTTCATCAATTTCTCAAAGCCGCAATCCGTTCCAAAACCACTCTCGCTAACTACGTAATCACAAAGATGCAGCCCCAGCAAATCAGCCAGTATCGAGTTATTCCCATGAGCCACATTGGCAAAGGGAAAACCATGACACAGTATGGGGTGGTGCTCCGTAGATTGCACCAGATTTGGTTTGATGGCATCCACCATTAAAGCAGTCATAGCGCCAGCGACCTTCATATCTTCGCAGGTTACCGGCTTGCCCTCATTATTAAAGCCGATAACCGTTTCGGCAAATCTACTCCTCAAATCAGCCAGATCTACAGCTAAGCTGTGGATAGCTGCCACTTCGGTAGCAGCGGTAATAGCATAGCTGCCTTCTCGAGAGATGGTTTTGCTTTTTTCTCCGGCGCTGAGGACGATATGACGCAGCGCTCGATCGTTCACATCAACGCATCGAGGCCAACTAATGCTAAGAGGATCAATTTTCAGATGATTGCCAAAAAATATGCTGTTATCTATAGCTGCAGCGCATAGATTCTGGGTTACTTCAGCGGCAGCGATATCACCTGTAAAATGCAAGTTGATTTTCTCCATGGGCAGCATCTGAGAGTAACCACCACCACAACCACTACCTTTGATGCCAAAATTAGGCCCCTTCGAGGGTTCCCTCAGAGTGTTACAAGCGTTCAGGCCAAGCCTGACCAGCGCTTGCCCCAAACCAATGCTAGTGACTGTCTTCCCTTCTCCCAGAGGAGTAGGAGTTATACCGGTAACCGAGATAAATTTACCACAGGGACTGCCTCTCTTTCGCTGAAGCACTTTCTCATAGTCAATCTTAGCCATGAATTTGCCATAAAGCTCTATCTCATCATTCCGTACGCCAAGTTTTTCAGCAATGTCCACTATGGGCAAAAGCTCAGTTCCCTGTGCTATCTCAATATTGCTGAGCATTTGCATATGTCCTCGCTGCTTTTATCACGTTATAAGAAAGCATGGCCACCGTCATGGGGCCAACTCCACCAGGAACAGGCGTTATTGCCTCCGCCATATCCTTGATGGCTTCAAAAGCCACATCGCCTATCAGTCGATGGCCGTTTTTCGCTGCAGGATCCTCTTGACGGTTGGTCCCAACATCCACGACTATTGCCCCTGGTTTAACCATATCTGCAATTATAAATCCCGGGCTGCCAACAGCAACCACCAGAATATCCGCTTGCCTGGTTATGGAAGCAAGATCCCTGGTCATAGTATCGCACATGGTAACAACGTTGGTTTCCATTCCCCTCTGCGTCAGCATGGCCGCCAGAGGCTTCCCCACGATATTACTGCGTCCACAGATAACAACGTGCATACCATCAAATGAATAGCCGCTCCGCGTCAGGAGTTGCAAAATACCATGTGGAGTACAAGGCAATAAATAAGGATCGCCGCACACCAACCTCCCCATATTGAGAGGATGGAGCGCATCCACATCTTTTTCCGGAGATATCTGCTGGGTTATCTTCGCCTCGGATATATGCCTGGGCAGAGGCAATTGCACCAGAACGCCATGGAACTTTTCGTCTTCATTAAGCTTATCGATAACTTGCAGGACT
The DNA here is from genome assembly GCA_018399375.1 of Dehalococcoidia bacterium. Lineage (GTDB taxonomy): Bacteria > Chloroflexota > Dehalococcoidia > GIF9 > AB-539-J10 > M55B177. The sequence goes on along the minus strand of JAGYOV010000035.1, from coordinate 855 downwards.
TCTTCTTCAGAAACATCCAGCGGCAAGTGCACTGTTTCTTCGTAAATGCCTACCCTCTGGCAGGCTGCAGCTTTTCTACCCACATATACCCTCGATGCTGGATCTTCTCCTACCATCACCACCCCTAGACCAGGGACTATGCCTTCACCCTTCAGACATATCGTTTCTGCTTCCAGTTCAGCATAGATTTCCTCAGCTATCTTATTGCCATCAATTATCCTAGCCATCGCTGGTCTGCTCTAACTCAAAGCTATATTTCATCGTTGCTCTTTGAACCTCACAAAAACCCCATTCGTTATCGCTTCATGTTACCTTTACTTATTCCGCCAATATAACCCTTGCATCAACGGCCACGGCTCTATCTTCGTAAGCAAATACGGGATTTAGATCAAGCTCCTTGACTTGAGGATTTTTCTCAACGAACTGGGAAATTTTAATTATCATATCTTCCAGTGCAGAGATATCAACCGCCGCTTTACCCCGATAACCCTGCAATACAGGATATCCCTTTATCTCTCTAATCATTTCAGCGGCATCCTTCTGAGTAACGGGAATTACTCTGAAAGAAACATCTTTCAAAACCTCGACCATTATGCCACCGAGACCAAACATAAGCACGGGGCCAAACTGTGGATCCTGGTTCATTCCTACTATTACTTCCACCCCCGTAGGCACCATCTTCTGCACCGAAATGCCCTGAATGCTAGCCCGGGGATATTTCTCCCTCACAGAGGACATAATTTCAGAATAAGCTTTCCCCGCCTGAGTAACATTGTGCAACCCCAGTTTTACACCACCGACATCGCTTTTATGAGCAACATCCGCTGAATTAATTTTGAAAACTACGGGAAACCC
>JAGYOV010000034.1 GCA_018399375.1 Dehalococcoidia bacterium | reverse complement strand
GTTTGACCGCGGCTATATTAGCCCATACTTCATCACCAACTCCGAGCAGATGAGAGCAGAGCTCGAGGATCCATATATCCTCATAACGGACAAGAAAATTACTGCCATAAACGACATCTTGCCCGTGCTGGAGAAAATAGTCCAGACTACCAAGAACATCGTTATCATCGCCGAAGACGTGGAAGGAGAATCGCTGGCCACGCTGGTAGTAAACAAAATGCGTGGAACTATAAACCCCCTGACGATAAAAGCCCCTGGCTTTGGCGATAGGCGTAAGGAAATGTTACAGGATATAGCTATCCTCACCGGTGGCACAGTTGTTTCTGAGGAAGTAGGGAGGAAGCTAGATTCGGTTACTCTGGAAGACCTAGGAAGGGCGCGAAGAGTGGTATCTGATAAAGACAATACCACCATTGTCGAAGGAAAGGGCAAATCTGAGGATATTGAGTCCAGGATCAAACAAATCAGATCTCAGATCGAAAAAACCACATCAGACTACGACAAAGAAAAACTTCAAGAAAGGCTAGCCAAGCTAGCTGGTGGTGTAGCAGTAGTAAAAGTAGGAGCGGCTACAGAAACAGAGCTCAAGGAGAGAAAGCATCGAGTAGAGGATGCTCTCTCTGCTACCCGCGCTGCTGTAGAAGAGGGAATTTTGGCGGGAGGAGGCATTGCCTTGATTGATGCAATTCCAGCACTGGATGAACTCAATCTCACGGGAGACGAGGCCACCGGGATCGCCATTTTGAAGCGAGCACTGGAAGAACCTCTGCGCTGTATTGCCCACAACAGCGGCAAAGAAGGCTCAGTCATAGTAGACGCAGTAAAGAAAAGTGCTGTTGGCATAGGATATGATGCGCTGAAAGATGAGATCGGTGTCGACATGGTGAAAAGTGGGATCGTTGATCCTCTCAAGGTCACCCGTTCCGCGCTTCAGAATGGAGCTAGCATTGCAACTATGATCCTCACTACCGAGGCACTGGTATCAGATATACCAGAGAAGGAGAAGCCTGCACCACCACCAATGCCTGAATACTAAACACGCAGAATGATAGTAAAAAGAGGCGCTTCAGCGCCTCTTTTTACTATCTGCTCAAATTACATCTGCAGAGTTTCAAGCCATTTCGCCTCTTCGTTAACCTGGCTCACTATAGCAAGGTTAAGGCCGTTGTCCTTGATAACCATCTCAGCAACTTCTTGTATTTCATCTCGAGTAACACTATCCACAATAGAGATAATCTCTTCCACGCTTATAATTTGCCGTTTCAATATCTCCTGGCTTCCCAACCACAAAGATATGTTCTGGCTATCTTCCATCCGCAATTGTAGCTTTCCTTTGGTTAACTCCCTGGCTCTGACAAATTCCTCCTCTGTAACTCCTCCACGAAGTCTGCGCAATTCTCCAATGATAGCAGCAATTGCGGTTTCCACCTTGCCTGAATCTACGCCAGCATAGACTACAAACGATCCCACATCACGAAAGTGATCCACGTAACTATGAATATCATAAGCCAGTCCCTTCTTCTCCCTTATCTCCGTAAACAAGCGACTGCTCATACCTCCTCCCAAAACGGTATTGAGCAGGTCAAGAGCAAAACGCTGTGGATGGGATTGTGAAAGCCCATGCACAGCAAGGCAGATATGCGTCTGCTCGCATTTCATATATTGGGCTCGCACTCTGCAAGTGTTCTGCCTATCATCGGAAGAATAACCTTCAGTCAACTCTACTGGCATCCAGTTATGCAGCAATAATTCAATCTGACGAACCACTTCGTCATGATCTATATTCCCGGCAATGCTGATCACAACATTATTGGGAACATAGCGATTGGAAACATAGTTAATAACCTGCTCACGAGTCATAACGGTTACAGTATCTTTACTGCCAGCAATATCGCGTCCCAGAGGTTGCTCTGGCCAGAGCAATTCATCAATTAACATGCTCACTCTCTGTTGTGGGAGATCCAGATTCATATTGATCTCCTCGATAATGACAGATCTCTCCTGTTGCATGCTTTCCTGCGTGAAGGTAGAATGCAGCAGTATATCGGACAATACGTCGAGAGCTACATAAAAATGTTCCTTGCCCACCTTACACCAATAGAATGTCATTTCTTGCCCCGTGCTACCGTTGATTGTACCGCCAACGCCTTCAATATCCTGACTAATTTCTTTAGCCGAAGGGCGTCGCCGAGTTCCCTTGAAAAGCATATGTTCTGCAAAATGAGATATTCCTGCCTCTTCATCCCGCTCATAACAGGAACCTGCCCCTACAAAAACAGCCAGGCTCACTGAATGGACATGTGGCATACTGCTGGTAATAATTCGTAACCCATTGTTAAGCGTTATCTTCTCATACATAAGAAACAATTCTAAGTTGAACTTTGATTGCTGTCAACACATGTATCACCGTACATAAAAGTGATACAGAGAAAGCGCGCGTGAAGCAGGAAATTGTTCTGACTTTTTCACTTGGATTAAGTATTCTGTGGCAGGGGCAACGGAGCCTGAGACTCATCGATCAACACATCTTTGGCTGCATCGATAAAACCGCGGAAAAGAGGATGGGGTTGGTTAGGACGAGACCTGAATTCGGGATGGAATTGGCATCCCACCATCCAGGGGTGATCAGAAATCTCGCACATTTCAACTATCAAACCATCCGGAGATACTCCGCTATAAACTAGCCCTTCCTCCTGGAGCCTCGTGCGAAATTGATTATTAAACTCGTAGCGATGACGGTGGCGTTCATGAACCAGGACCACTTCATAACTGCGTGCTGCACGGCTGCCTGGAAGCAACTGGCAGGGATAGCTCCCTTTTCTCATAGTCCCACCCTTGTCTGCAATTATCCTCTGGTCGGGGAGGAGATCTATTACTGGATAAAGAGTGGTGGGGTTGAACTCAGTCGAATCAGGATCGGAAGAATTGAAAACATGACGGGCAAATTCAATTACCATGACCTGCATGCCAAGGCAGATGCCGAGATAAGGAACTTTGTGTACCCGGGCATAGGTTGCAGCTTCCATCATTCCTCCGATGCCGCGATAGCCGAAACCGCCGGGAACTATTATTCCCTGAACTTTTTTAAGCCTATCATAGTGCCCTCCCTCTAGCTCTTCCGAATCAATCCAGTCTATCTGAACTTCACGGTCATGGAATAAAGCTGCGTGGCCAAGCGCTTCACGGATGGAATAGTAAGCATCCTTGAGTTCTACGTATTTGCCTACCAACCCAATCTTAACGAGCTCCTTAGGAGATTTTAGCCTGTATACCATTCTCCTCCAGTCATCCAGATCACTCGACTCTGCTTTTAGCCCAAGATGGCTCACTATGAAATCTGCTAGTCCTGCATCTTCTAGCAACAAGGGTACCTCATAAATGGTCTCACTGGTAGCAAGAGGAATAACCGCTTCGCTGTCAACATCACAAAAAAGTGCTATCTTATCTCTTATCTCCTTGGGCATTTCCCTATCGCTACGACACAAAATGACATCAGGTTGAATGCCAATGCGTCTCAATTCATTAACGCTATGCTGAGTAGGTTTAGTCTTTAACTCATCAGTGGCAGCGATATGTGGCAGGAAAGTAACGTGAACGTACAAAAGGTTATCTCTTCCCTCATCCCTTCTCATTTGGCGAATAGCTTCTAGAAAAGGTAGTCCCTCTATATCACCCACCGTACCACCAATTTCAGCTATAACGACGTCAGCTCCAGATACTTCTGCTACCTGCTTTATGCGCCTCTTGATTTCGTTGGTAACATGGGGGACCACCTGTATGGTGCCACCCAGAAAAATGCCCTTCCTTTCCTGCTCTATGATGGAAGAGTATACTTGCCCCGTGGTAATACTGGAGGCCTTGGTTAGATCAATGCCAATAAATCTTTCATAATGCCCTAAATCCAGATCGGTCTCGGCGCCATCCTGTGTAACAAAGACCTCGCCATGCTGATAAGGCGATAGTGTTCCTGGATCCACATTGAGATAAGGATCGTTCTTCTGTGCTGCTACCTTTATCTGACGACTCTTCAAAAGAGTGCCGATTGAAGCGACAGCAATGCCCTTTCCAACAGAACTAACAACACCACCGGTAACAAATATGTATTTCGCCATTCCAAGAATATTGGAAGAAGAACAAAAGAGGAGTTTCCTTTTATTATATGCAAGCAAAGTATTGTGGTCAAGGATAGATAGACAAAATGAACTGAAATAAGCTATTCTTATCGGCAGATGGAGATTTTCTGGTTAGGGCATTCCTGCTTTTACATCAAAGGGAAAGAAAAAACAATTATCGTTGATCCCTGTCCCCCTGATTGTGGCTATCTGCTGAACTATCCTTATGTAGATATAGCAACTATCAGCCATTCTCATCCAGGGCATAGTTACCTTGAAGGTTTGTCAGGAACTCCTAGAAAAATTATGACGCCCGGAGAATACGAAATAGGGAAAACATTCATCACTGGCATCGCATCCTTCCATGATAGCGAAACGGGGAAAATAAAAGGGGGAAACACTATCTATGTTATTAATATAGATGGCATCAACCTGTGCCATCTAGGAGACCTGGGGCATCCTCTGAGTTCACAACTAATAGAGGAAATAGGCAGCGTAGATATCCTGTTTTTACCTGTGGGTGAAATTTCCACAATATCTCTCGATACTGCCACAGAAATAGTGAAACAGTTAAACCCCTGCATCATCTTGCCCATGCATTATAAAACAGAGAAACGAGATAAACTTCAGCCCGTAGATGAATTTTTAAAGAGGATGGGAGTTCATGAAGTGAGAAGGGAGACGAAACTCTCACTCTCCCAATCATCGCTTCCTGCAAATAGACAAATTATCCTCATGGCTCATTCTGAGCTATAGGAAATTTGTTGTTCCAAAACAAAAGCCACTGCCCCTAAGACACACGAGTCGTCTCCCAGCAGTGCTGGCTTGATAGTAACGATAGCAGAGCCCATCTGAGAAGTCCTTTCTTGGACCACTCGTATTGCTGGTTGAAGTAACCGATCTCCTATTTTCGATAATCCTCCTCCGATTAAAATCATCTCCGGATCGAAAATATTTACCAGGTTGACCAATCCTATTCCAAGGTAAAATCCCATCAGAGAGATCAATTCTCTAGCGAGGTCATCCCCCTCATCAGCTGCCAGGGAAATGATCTTAGCATCAATCTGGGCTACATCTCCCTTCACCAGATCTATTATAGATGTGCGTCTACCACGTGCAATTTGCCTAATCGCCTCATTTGCCAGAGCGGTTCCTGAGGCCAGAGTCTCCCAACAACCGATGTTGCCACAACTGCACTTTCTCCCATCGATATCTATGGTCATGTGCCCTACCTCTCCTGCTGCACCGCGCGAACCTAAATATAGTTTCCCATTGGCAATGACCCCACCTCCTATCCCAGTGCTCACAGTAATATAGAGAAGATTGGAGACTTTCTTCTTCATTCCAAAGAGCCACTCTCCCAGAGCTGCCAGACTGGCATCGTTACCTACACAGACAGGTAGCCCAAAATGGCCTTGAATGATTCTCCCCAAGGGTATTTCATGCCATCCAGGCAGATTGGGAGAAAATATAACTTTGCCTTGCGCAACATCAACGATGCCAGCGGCCGCGACCCCCACTCCCAAAAGCTGTTGTACACCGATTCCTCCCTGGCGCAGGGTTTCTTCCGCAGTCACCAGTATCCTCTGCATTACACTTTCTGGCCCATCGGATGCTGGCGTAGGCACAACTTTACGATAAAGGATTTCCCCTTTGCTTGTAGACAATGCAGTGGCAATCTTAGTGCCCCCCAGATCTATTCCCAAAATTAGCCTGTCCTCCTGACGCCTATGCGCTTCCAGACTGTTCATAACGCTATCCTCCAAGGTTATGCTACTGTGCTCAGAGAGGCTTGTCAAAAAAGCAAGCTAGAGATAGAATGGGGAGCATCCCTGAATGGTGAATGAAGGAAAGAAAACGAATATGAAAGTGCGGAAAGCTGTTGTTGTTGCTGCAGGAAGAGGAACGCGTTTCTTGCCCTTTACTAAATCTGTCCCCAAAGAAATGTTACCTCTTATAGATAAGCCCGTTATCCAATATGCAATCGAAGAAGCCGCTGCCTGCAATATGGACCTGGTAGTTGTAGTAACAACTCCAGACAAAATAGCCCTGGAGAAATACTTTACCAGAGATACAGAACTGGAGCATATCCTGCAAAAAACGGGTAAAGATGACCTGCTGGAGAAAATAAAATGCCTTCCTGACCTGGCCAATATTTGTTTCGTACACCAGAAAGAGCAACTGGGGTTAGGTGACGCAGTGCTTACTGCTAGAGCGGTGGTAGGTGAAGAACCCTTTGCCGTCATATTGCCCGATGACCTCTTTGAACAGAGAGAGGGGATACTACAAAAAATGCTCGATGCCTTCCATAAATATCAGAGCAACATTATTGCCCTGAGGAAGGTTGACGAAGAAGAGATAGATAGGTATGGAGTGGCCAAGGTTAAGGAGTTAACAGAGCACATATGCCAGGTATTGGATCTCGTGGAGAAACCTCGACTGGCAGATGCCCCTTCTGATCTGGCGATAATGGGAAGATATATACTAATGCCTGATATATTTGAAGAGCTTGCCACCACTCCCAAAGGCATTGGAGGAGAAATCCAGCTAACTGATGCTTTAAAACGCCTGCTTTCGAGGCAAAGTATGTATGGCTACAAAATCCAAGGAGAATACTACGATTCTGGCACTATCCAGGGGTGGATAGAAGCTACGCTAGCACTGGCACTGAACCACCCCGCCCTGAGCCAGAGGCTCAGGGCTTATCTGCACTACCCCAAATCATAGAAGTCTGTGCACACATTAACTATTTCTTGGAACAGCAGTGCTTTCAGCGTTCATCATGAGGATGAGATGCCCCCGTTAATCCTTCTTCTGCCAGCGTCTCCATAAGGCGAGATGCTCGTGGATAACCTATGCGCAGGCGACGCTGCAGGAAGGAAGTAGAAATGTGTTCATGCTCTGAAGCAAGATGCCTCGCCTCCTCCAGGAGAGAATCAGGTGCTGAGCTTACCTTACTATTCCCGGACGAAACGAGTTCTGCTACATCATCAAAATTTACCACCCTCATATCCTGCCTCTTCTGGCTACCCCAGAAGTACACCAGCTTGTTAATATCCACGTCGGAAACGAAGGTTCCCTGGAGTCTCTTGGGCTTGGATTCTTCGGTGGGCATATATAACATATCTCCCCTCCCTAAGAGTTTCTCTGCCCCCACCATATCAAGAATGGTGCGAGAATCAACCTGAGAGGTAACAGCGAAGCTCATGCGGGTGGGGAAATTAGCCTTTATCAATCCTGTAACTACATCCACTGAAGGTCGCTGCGTAGCTACAATGATATGAATACCCGTCGCCCGAGCTAGCTGAGCCAGTCGACAAAGAGTATGTTCTACTTCATCGAAAGCGGTTATCATCAGATCGGCTAGCTCATCTATAACAAGCACCAGAAAAGGCATATTTTCTCCAGGAGCACACTTCTTGTTATAGCTCTCAATATTGCGCACACCAGCTCGAGCCATCTGGCGATAGCGATTATCCATCTCTTGAGTAAGCCAACGCAGTGCCTTTATAGCTTTATCGGCGTCTACCACAACAGGAGCAATTAAATGGGGTATGCTGTCAAAAATAACCAGCTCGACTCTCTTAGGATCAACCATGATGAATTGAACATCATCGGGGCTATTGTACAGGAGCAGGCTACAAATGATGGAATCCAGGCAAACAGTTTTACCGCTGCCCGTAGCTCCAGCAATAAGTAAATGGGGCATTTTAGCTAGGTCTGCCGCTACTGCCTCACCACCAGCACCTTTCCCCAGCG
>JAGYOV010000033.1 GCA_018399375.1 Dehalococcoidia bacterium | reverse complement strand
AATTTTCGGAAAGACACTGTGCAAAGTCTCAACTCTTACTCTGTCATGTTCTACAGCGATGTCGGTAACCCTAGAAGAAAAAAAGTATCTGGCACCGTGCAACTGTGCCTTTTCGGCGAGTGCCATATCAAGGGAAGCCCTGTCCACTATGTATATTTGCACTCCGTCGCTGTGTAACTTCAGACATCTCCCCGAAGGAGAGAAGAACCTAGCCCCGTTTACTCTGGCCCGCACCACCTCCGGGCCAAGGCCAAAGGAGTCAAGACAATCAGCACTGACTATCCCCGTGCAGCATGCACCCACTCCGGCTTCATTCTTCTGCTCGAAAACGGCTACGCTATAGCCAGAAGCAGCCAGCAGGTAGGCCACATGGCTACCCGCCGGCCCCGCTCCTACTATTGCAACATCGTAAAGCTGTTCCACCAGGGCAATACCTACCTAATTCATTCTGGCGATGTTATTATATACAATGTTGTTTGTCCCGGGGATAGCCCTCAAATTCCCTGGTCGGGGAACAGGTTATGAAAAACCGGTATAGCGAGCTGGGATGGGGTTTGCTCATAGCGGGCATAGGGCTCGTACCCACATCTTATATTATGCTGCGCTCCGTACCGCTGATCTCCCTTGGCATGGCCATGATGGTGTTGGGGGCGGTATGCCTGGTCCTGGGCAGGGCCAGACCAAAAATATCTCCGGAGATGAGCATACTTCTCATGGAGACAGGGCTGGAGAACCTGAATTCCCTCCTGGAGGAAATGGGACTAAAATCCAAGGGGATATACCTGCCTTCCCGCCTAGCAGGAGGAAAGCCACGGGCTCTTATTCCCCTCCACAGCGATCTTCACTTTCCTGCAATAAACAAGCCCCTGGAGAGGAGACTGATAGTCTCCTGTGGAGAGCTCCCCGAGGATATGGGAATACTGGTAACTACGGCGGGATCTAACATCATGGGCATGCTGGAGGCAGATGTAGGGACATCCTCCGAAGAGATGAGCACTGCGCTTACTACTATCCTGGCAGGCATTCTGGACATCGCTGCCGGTGCAGATATCAGAATTAACGGCAGTAAAGCCGAGGTTGTGGTCTACCACCCGCGCCTGAGAAAAAACGAGGCCTACTGGGCAGAGCAAAGTCTGGGTAGCCCCACCGCCTCGATAGCAGCTTCGTTAATAGCAGAAGTTATGAATCAGCCTGTAGTGATAGAGGAGGAAGAGATGCAGCAGGGAGAAGATCTCATCAGATTGCGGTTACTCCATGCTCAGGACGAGAAGTGAGAATATATGACAGCTATATAATCACCCTGACGGGCCTTCTTCTGGCCACTGCTGTCGCCTTTGCCTTCGTAGCAGAGAACCGTCTGGATATCTGCTTTTCCGTCTTTCTCATAGAGGTTCTCATTATAAACGAGCTGTTCATTCACCTCGACTCCAGAGCAAGGAAAGGGCTGAATGCGGTAAACTACCTGCTCTTTGTCGGTTTCGGCATCATCATAGTGGATAAGATAATTGAAGTAATATGGAAAATCAGCGCCCTGGAGATAATCTGGGATATTATCAGAATGAAAGCATTGGAGATGCTGGAGCTATTATAAGGTGGTGGATGAAGAAACCTGCACTGATTTTACTCACACTGATGCTGACGTTCTCAACTCTCTGGGGAGGAGCAGTTGCCATGGGGGTGACTCAAATCCCACACGAAGACCCCACCAAAGCTGAAAACCATTACTCTCTCTCTCTGCCCCTGCTTAACTACGCCAACGCCATCAGCCTGATGGCCTGCAGGAATTATTCTGAAGCAGGCGATCTGATACAGCAGCTGGAGTCAAGCCATGCTAATTTGCCAGAAGAGGTGCAGTTCGTTATGTCCCGTTTCAACGACCTGGCTGCTGATCTAACTGAGAGGCTGGATAGGTTGGATGTGGTGCTCGACGAATGCGAAATTCTCCTCTCACAAAATGAAATGGACGCAACCCCACGAAAAATTGTTGAGGCTCGCGGGCTGGTTGCTGAAATTGGAAGCCTCATCGGAAATGTTAATACGGCTATGGACGAATTGATACTGCAAACGGCGCCTTTCATCTCAGCACGGGAAGCAGCGAGCGTGCAGGCCTCAGAGGCGAGACTTCGGGAATCGATGGGTAAGCTGGCACAACTGGAGGACTGGTACAAAGACCTGCTGGAAAACATGGAAAGTGAAGCAGGGAAAAAGGAAACTCTCACCGCGACTACATTAACACTGCAAACTAGATCTTCACGCGCCTGGGTGGGAGAAAGCCTCTCCGTTTGGGGGAATCTCATAGCTGAAGGTGTACCTCTTGCAGAGCGGGCCGTGTCTCTGCACATCAGCAATAGTCAAATTGCTACCGTTAATACTGGCAGGGATGGCTACTACTCAACATGGTTAACGCTACCTTACTGGTATGATGTCGATGAAGTGAAAGTCCATGCTTTCTATTATCCTGAGGGAGAAGATAGCGACCGCTTTTCTGCTACTTCGAGCGAGGGAATAAACATTGCCGTCATGTTTCATCCCACAAGTGTGCAGATAGAGGCTCCTTCGAAGATGCTGCCCGGTTTGCCCAGCGAGATAAGGGGCAAGGTAAATTCAAGGGGTAAGATATCCGGCCGCAATGTACAGGCATTGCTGGATGAAGATCCCCTGTTTCAAATATCTACCGATGACGACGGTTACTTTAGCAGAGACATTATGATTGGGGAAGAAATAGCCCATGGCGAGCATTCCATAACTTTCAGCGTTGCTCCCGATAACGAATCTCGCTCAGCGGGCACCATTACCGTTTCCTCCCTGGACATATTGAAGGCAAAGCCCGTCGTTACCTTGCGGCCTCCCGGAACCATCTTTTTGCCCGCGAAGCTTGAACCTACGGGGAAAATATTCCCTCCTCTCTCTTCAATAGCCAGAATCAAAATAGAGGGAGAAGTACATTCTTCTCTGCCTCTAAATGAAGCACAGGCCATGCTGGAAGTTGCCGGTGCCTCCTCTACTTCTTTCGTAAACGGAGGAGAGTTCAGCGTGGAGATGGAAGTACCTTTCAGCTTTAGCAGAGTAGGCCTCCAGGAGATAAAGTTGCGCCTCGTGCCCGCCGAGCCATGGCAGCTTCCGAGCGAATGTACAACGGAGGTATTAATTATAAACCTGGCCTACTTGTTAGTACTGGTAGTAGTGCTCGCTGGAGTCGGAGTTGAGATGATCATGCACAGGCCTCATGGGCTCTATGAGAGAAAAGATAAACTTCCCTCATATGTGGAAGAACCCCACGAGCCCCTGCGCGAAGAGGTTATCTGGCTGCCGGAAGCCGTACCCATAGCAAAAGAAAACAGGGGCGTTATACTTAAAGCCTATTACTCGGCAGTCGCGTGGATTCAGAAGATATATGGAATTTTGCTTGGCCCCCAGATGACGCTGAGAGATTTCCTGAACCAGGTCTCCTCCTCGCACAGCCGGTTTGCCGGCGTGTTGACGCGTCTTACAGGATTGGCAGAAAAAGCTCTCTACTCACAACATGCCCAAGGAGAAGACGAAGCTTCGCTTGCACAGGATTTGTCCGCACAGATCAAGAAACAGGGCAGTGAAGAGCAAAAAACATGAGAGAAAAGAATGCTAATTCGTAAGATGTCCCTGATGGTACTGGCCGTTCTATTGATGCTGGCTATGCTGGTGTGGTTTTATCCCTCAAGTGGTGACTTCGAGGGCAAAAATTCCTCCTGGAATGGCTCCAGTAATTTTCTTAGCAGGTTTCAGGCTACGCCGCTGAATTCCTTAAGCTCGCTGCCATCTGCACCCGAGGAGACGACACTTGTGACCATTCCTTATCTGGAGTTTACTTCTGCCGATCTGGAGATATTGAAAGAATTCGTCGCTACGGGGGGAAGCCTGGTCATATTGGATGACTTTGGCTATGGCAACCAGATACTGAAATATCTGGGAGTTCAAGCAAGATTCTCGGGGTCTCTATTGCTGGATCCACTGTTCAACTATAAGAATGAGAATTTCCCCCGTACATTTACTTTCTCTTCGAGCCTTGCTGAAGGGGGGATAGAAACCGTTACCTTCAATCACGCCACCTGTCTGGAAGGTATTCCTCAAGAAAATGTTGTCGCACAATCGTCCTACTTCAGTTTTTTGGATGAAGACTATGATGGAGAGTGGTGCGAAGGAGAAGTAAAGGGGCCTCTCCCCGTGATAGCCATAAATGAGCTTGGAGAGGGCAGGCTAACGGTTATAGCCGATCCCAGCATACTGATCAATGGCATGCTGGATATGGGCGACAACTATCTGTTTCTGGAGGAAGTCTGCACGGATAAAATATATTTGGACTTGTCACATCTGCCCGAAACTCCCCTGGATAAAGCCAAGCAACGGCTGCGGGAAATTCGCGACTGGCTGGGGACGATAGAGGGGATGCTGGGACTGATAGTACTCACGCTGGTGTTGACGCTGAAGCATTATGTCGGGCTAAAATCCAAGCTGTTGTCACAAGGTCAACGCCGAGGCAATGATTAGAATAAGCAACGCAGGGAAAGACCACCAAGAACCATTTACAATCCCTGGAGAGTGTGGCCACATCACTCTCCCCGACAAACACAACAAGGGTAGCTGCGACCCAGTAATAAATAGAAGAAAACTGGCAGGAATCTCGCCACACCGATGGAATGAAAGCTAGCAGAAAAAATGACCAAGTTGTGACTGCCCTGGAAGCGGCGGCTTTATACAGTTCCGATTACTACCACCCCTCAGGCGAACGCAAACCGCAAAACTCTAGTTGCGAACTTGGTGGCTGCCATTACCGATATTACCAGAACCACAACGAGGTTTACGGATATCACAAAATCGCTCAAACTCCGCGGGCCAAAGACATAACAGCCAACGGGAGGGGAGAATACATTAAATAAATACAGGGAGATGTATCCTAAGCTTGCTCCACATCCCTGCATCCCTTAGGGACAATAGTCAGCACGGGAATGGTAGCCTTACGGACTACCTTTTCAGCCACACTCCCCATAGCCCAACGGCTGATCCCGGAGCGTCCATGCGTACTAATAATAATCATATCCATATTATTGTCCTGTGTATAATCCAGAATAACATCAGCCACCGATTTGTTGCTTTCAGCCCCTTCAATAGCTACAGTCTGGACCGATAAACCAGCCTGCTTCAAATTCTCAGCGGTCTTGGAAAGATATTTTTCGGCTTCTTCCCGCGCTCGCTGCCTGCTCTTTTCCATTTCACGGCCTATTTCCATACTCTGTTCCAGACTTGCCGCCCAGAATGATCTTGGTAATACGGGTTCCATTACCGTTAAAAGAAATATATCTGCACCCTGACAACCCATCGCAATATTCTTGGCGTGCTCCAGAGAACATTCTGAGAATTGTGAACCATCCAGTGATACCAATATCTTCCTGTACATTTTACCTCCTAAATCCCTGTCCTATAATGTAGTTTACCATCGATATACGGCTATTTATAAGATATTCCAGGAAGTAGTGTCAACCCATCTGTTGAAATTGCATGAGGAATTCGATTTAAGCGGTTTCCAACGCGGATCTCTTCCGAACGATATTGCCAAACTATGCCCTTAATTGTACTCCCTCCCTTGTTACGCATGGCCAGCTTAACGCATCAAAAGCAAATTTTCACCACGAATTTAATCCAGCAACTTTCAACGACCTTTATCAAGATCAATATCTCGATCTATTATTCTGTATCTTTTTATCATCCTCTGATATCTGATAAGAGATCCTTTCCCCCAACATACTATACCATTGGGAGCCCCCTGCCAAAGCGCTGAAATCTCCTCCATTACTCATTATATCTCTTCCCTTGATAGCAGCTTTTCCTTTAATATTAGGAACGGGAAAACAGAGGAAGACCGAAAAAGTGATGTTGCCAAACAGCGAAGCGAAGCTCAAATCGCTACAGCTAACAACTATGCCCTTAATCATGGGTGACAGCTTTTTCGCCTTCTTATAGAACAATGATAACGCAGTAGATTTAGTGTAGAATGCCAATCCGAAGGAGGCTATAATGAGTAACGAGCTGTTTTCCATTCCACAGAAAGTAATGGAAGCTCTCTCCGAAGTCATCGTTGGCAAGGATGATATCAAGGAGCTGATGCTGGTAACCCTGTTAAGCGGGGGGCACCTGCTGATAGAGGGTTTGCCTGGTACGGGCAAAACTCTCATCGCCAAGACATTTGCTCGCGCTATAAGCGGGAAGTTTAAGAGAATCCAATTTACTCCCGACATGCTGCCATCGGATATCACCGGTTTTTCCATGTATTCCCCCGACGGCAGCTCTAGGTTCATAGCTGGCCCCATCTTTGCCAACGTATTGCTGGCCGATGAGCTGAACCGTGCAACGCCAAGAACCCAATCAGCCTTGCTCGAGAGTATGCAGGAAAACCAGGTAAGCATCGAAGGGACAACTCACAGACTGGCCAGCCCTCTAATGGTTATCGCCAGCCAGGTCCCCTACGGAGGCACCGGTACCTATCCCCTGCCTGACGTACAGGCGGACCGCTTTTTACTCCGCGCCTGGAGTGGATATCCTCAGGAAGAAGAGGAAAGGGACATCGTTAACAAGATAGATTTCATTGAGGAGAAGGAGACCTCTCCAGCCCAGCAGGTAACGGATCCAGATGAAATTATGCAGCTTCGCCAGGCCATCAGAAACATCTACCTCTCAGAAAAGATCCGAGATTATATTATGTCATTGATATGGCACACCAGGCGCAACCCCAACGTCCTGGATAGCCCCAGCCCTAGGGCAAGCATTGCTCTTTACAAAACATCCCGTGCCCTGGCGCTGCTCCGGCAAAGGGACTTCGTTACCCCCGATGACGTCAAAGATCTTTTTGTTCCTGTACTTCATCACCGTTTGAGGATCACTCCAGAGGCCGAGATGGAAGAGGTGAAGCCCATGGATATCATTGAAAAAGCCCTGACAGAGGTGGCCGTGCCTAAAGAGCCATGAAAAAAGCCCTCAGCATCTATCCCCTCGTGGCCCTGCTGGTTGCTGCATGCATTGTGCCTCTGCCACATGCTGGCATAGCCGCAGCGCTGATGGCAGCAAGCACCTATTTTTCCATGGGGAGGCATCCTCTCTGGGAGCTTCCTCTTGCACTGGGGCAGCTTCTTATTCTGCCTCTTCTGTATGAACCATTACTGCACTTGTTTTCCCCCCTGCTGGCAGTGCCTCTGCCCCCCCTGATTGGATATATCCTGAGAGAGCGCACCCTATCATTTCCTCCATCTTGCTCCGGCAGACGAAGAGAGCTAACTCCCATTGCCAGATCGATAATGGCTTCTCTGGCAATAATAGCGCTGGCATCTCTCCTGCTGGGCAATCATGCACTGACGATAACTAGCAGCGCAGCGCTTCTATTCCTGGCTACAGCGACAACATATGTTCATATAAGGCTATTGTCGTCTCCTTTGAAGTCAGAACAAAAAGAGGCCAGGGCCATTGCCCGTAGCACGGGCAAGATGACACTGGCCCTCAAAAACACGGCAAAAATACCTCTGCACATCTCCTTTAAATCCAACCACAACTGGATTCATCTCGATAAAACCATTTTTCTTAACATCAGCAATGAAGTGAATTGCCAGCTCATCTTTACTCCTTCACTATCGGGCCCTTGGGAGCCAGAGATCGTCGCCTGCCTTAGCGATACCTGGGGGCTGATCCAGGCAAGGCAGGTCCTTAAACCTGCGAGACTGTATATAGTCCCCCGTGCAAGGTATGCCGAGTGGCTGGCTCGAAAGTATCTGGAGGAGACTGCTGCAGGGGTAGGTGCTATGGCCCCCAAATTTTCTCCCATCGCAACGGGGAAAGGGCCCAGGGGAGGAGTAGAATACTGCAATAGCCGCACTTATCTCCCCGGAGACCGAATGAAAGACATTGACTGGAAACATACTGCTCGTAATGGAGAATTCGTGGTGAAGGAGTTTGAAGAGCAATCGAGGAAAATGGCAATAATTGCTGTAAATCTGGTAGTAAAGGATGCAGAAGAGGCAGACGACCTAGTTTACAACCTCGTTCTCTCAGCCATCACCCTAGCCAAAGAAATTATACCTTGCGCCATAGCAGCTTACAGCAGGGAAGCGGTAGTAGTAGCAACTCCTTTTCTGAATACCAGGGAGCTAGTTAAGGAGGCACTGCAGTTAGG
>JAGYOV010000032.1 GCA_018399375.1 Dehalococcoidia bacterium | reverse complement strand
CTCTAATTGAGCTTCCTCCACCGTATCCGCCCCAACTTCAATCCCCAGAGTAAGATTGGCCATATCAGGGACCACAGTTACCTCACCATGTCCACTAACCCATATACCAGTACTTTGCTGAGGGGAGAGGGAGATAACCTGCTGACCACTCCCCGGAGCACATCCAACAGCAACGCCCATCATCAATACCAGAACCGCTACTGTACAGATAATTAGCCACCTTGTCTTCTTCATTATTAACCTCCTTTACTTTAATATAACGCACAAACTGGTCTTTAGTTTAGGCTAAATGGTAGAATAGCTGCTAGCCAAAGATGAAATTACTACGAGATATTATCATCACCGTACTCATAGCAGCCGCAATCTTTGTAGCCCTCAGACTCACAGTGCAAGGCTATGTAGTAAATTACTCCTGCATGCTGCCCAACATCGAAAGTAACGAATGGATAATGGTCAACAAGGTAAGATATGCTTTCTCAGAGCCACAGAGGGGCGATGTAATAGTTCTAAACCCTCCTATTGAGACAGAGCATCCTTTCATCAAACGAATCATTGGTCTACCAGGAGAAACTGTACAGGTGAAAGAGGGCAGAGCATTCATTGACGGCACTCCACTGATAGAAGAGTACATCATGGAGCCAACACGCTACACCATGCCACCCGTAGTAGTGCCCGAAGAAGAGTACTTCGTTATGGGAGATAACCGCAATAGCGCCAACGACTCGCATACTGGATGGACTGTACCGCGCGAGGATATAATCGGTAAAGCCATGTTCATTTACTGGCCACTGGGCGAGTTAGAGATAGTAAAACATTATCAACCTCAGATCGGCCTTGACGGTGAGGGACAATGATTTGCCTGCCCGGAGGAGCATAAATTGAGCGATGAAGTGCTAGACATGTTTAAAAGATGTGGCGCAGTAAAGCAAGGCCACTTCTTACTAGCTTCAGGATTGCATTCCCCCGTGTACTGGGAGAAATTCCGCATACTACAGCATCCCGAATACACGGTAAAGTTATGTCAAATGATCGCCCTGCATTTCGAAGGAGAGCAAATAGACGTGGTCGCTGGCCCCACTACGGGAGGAATAATACTCGCCTTCGAAACCGCCAGATTGCTAGGTGTACAGAGCATCTTTGCCGAGAAGAAGGGAGATACCAGAACTTTCCGGCGTGATTTCGCAATGAATCCCGGCAGCAAGGTGCTAATTGTCGATGACATCCTGACTACGGGAGGATCAATCCGGGAGACAATGAGCGCTGTCAGTGAAGCTGGCAACATGGACATCAGAGGCATAGGAGTGCTTGTTGACCGCAGTCAGGATAAAATAGACTTCGGCGGCATACCTCTTTTCAGCTGTCTCTCTGCCCCTACCACAACATACCCACAGGAAGAATGTCCACTCTGCGCTGCACACATTCCTTTAACCAAGCCAGGAGCCTCCCTTAAACAGGAGAATGAAAGCTAGTCTACCTTGACACCGAAAGTGATAACACCTAGAATATCGTTGGGCCGAGGTAGCTCAGTTGGTAGAGCAACGGACTGAAAATCCGTGTGTCAACAGTTCGATTCTGTTCCTCGGCACTTTTCCCATATGTCGAGCCGAAGTGGCGGAATGGTAGACGCGGCAGTCTCAAAAACTGTTGGGGAGTGATCCCCGTGTCGGTTCGAATCCGACCTTCGGCATGGAGAGTTGTGGTGCCGAGTTGTGTAGCGGTAGCACGGGGGACTTTGGATCCTCTAGCCCTGGTTCGAATCCAGGCTCGGCAGCCACTTTTTCGGGGTTGCGGATCGTTATTCCCTTTCTCTCCATCAACCACTATCAGCTATGCAGTGAAGCTCTTAACTTCTAGAGCCCATGCTGGTTCTTCACGGCCGAGATTAAATCGTCAATTCCCTCACGGGACTTGATATCATGAGGGAGCAGCTCCAACGGATCGTCAAAGAGATTCTCTCCCAGCCAGATCATGAAAGTGTTGTTTATTGCAGCAGAGAGAACTATCAGATTGTAGCCACATAGCTCACAGGCAAGATCGTCAATAACCCAGCTAATCCTGATATATCCCTCAAGCATCAGACGCATGTGACCGATGTCATCCACCCAGTGACCATCGTAACCCGCGGAAACGAGAATCAATTCCAGGCTATATCGCCATACTGCCGGAACAATGAGCTCAATAAAGACTCTCTCGTACTCACTATCTCGACAACCGCCTGGCAGCGGCATATTCATCGTAGTTCCTACCCCGGGGACCATACTCCACACGGCGCATGTCAGAGCTAAGACGGTCTCTTCCAGAATGAGCAAAGCTTTTTAGCCCAACTACATGGGCATAACCCTGCATACACCTCATCACGCCATGTTCGATATTCAGGCATCCCACCTCTTCTTCCACCACACTACTGCCAGAGTGCTCATTACAAGACCAGCGACCACTGCCCCAACCCAACCCAACAAGCACAAGCACGTAACGATAACGCCAGCAATCACTATTCCAGAGAAGATGGAGAGGAAAGCATATTTGAATTTGAAACCCAAGAGAAAAGCCGCTATCGATCCGGTCCAGGCACCGGTCACCGGAAGGGGCACAGCAACGAAGAGCATCAGACCAATGCGTTCGTACTTTACAATGTTGCTGCTCCGCCGTCTGGCGCGTTCAAATATCCAGTTAGCTATATTTTGTCCCAATTTCACACGGCTAGCCATCCTGACAAGAGAACTCAAGAATAGCAGCAGAATGGGCACCGGCAACAAATTGCCTGCAATGGCCAGGCAGAGAGCTTTATACCATGGAATGTGAAATACATTTATAGCTATGGGCAATGCTCCACGAAGTTCTACCACGGGCAGAATTGAAATGATGAATACTATTGCTTCGCGAGAGATATTCCAGCCAAGGATTTCTTCTATCACGCACAGCTTCCTATTCGCTAAAGAGATAAATTTCCATCGTTGACCGAGGAGAGAATATGCCTTTTTATACCGCTTGACATTCACTCACTACGACGAAACTTCTTTTGTCTCCAGCCCTCTGACAATTTCTTTTATAGCCCTGGCCCAACCAGCAGGACCTACCCCCTGGACTTTCTGCAGTCTATCTATTTCGATATCCTCCCATATGCCATCTGCTTTCTGTACCAGCATGGGCACATCAACCACCGAGAGCATAGGCACATCATTTACGCTATCTCCGATGCCCATAGATTCGAACTGACCCAGCTTCTTACGGAATAAACCTTTGAGGATATTTACAGCAATGCCCTTATCGTTCGCCCCCATGACGCCATAAAACCTGCCTCCATGCGTGCAATTAAGACCCCTCAACCTTATAGCATGAAGCGCACGCTCAATCTCATCCATTCTGTCTCCAAAATCAATCGTCTCTTCATATTCCCTCTCCTTAGCCCTGCGCGCTGCCTCCATATCCAATCCCGTAATAGCCATTACTTCCTCAACGCTCATATCGCCAAATCCCTTAAAATGAAACTGCCCTTCTTCTCTTATCCGACACAGTTGCTGCCTGATCTCTCCATAGGGCATACCCAGCTCAACAACCAGAAAATCTCCTTTTCTTTTTTGATAATCAAAGGGAAAAGGGAAATATCCCTGCGGTATAAAAATAGCGCCTCCATTCTCAACGATAAATGGATCCTTTATGCCAAGCTCCTGCCTGTGCACTTCCTGCTCCGCCCGGGTCTTTGCAGAACAGAAAATCACGGGGACTCTCGCACTCTGCAGTTGTTTCAGTGAGGGAATTACAATCGCGCTGGAATAAGTATCCCTGTCAAGTAAAGTGCCATCCAGGTCGGTAAACAGCACCATATTGGTTGAAGCCATAATTGTTATCCGCCATTCTCAGGTGCAGCGCAAATAATGACCAGGCCAGACCAGCGTCTGCTGTGCCAGATTGCTCCCATCGCCAATGACTACGCTATCACCCAAAACGCAACCACTAGAAATATGACAGTTATCTCCAACGTGGCAATTGGAAGCGATGATACAGTTTTCAAGCAACGACGATCTGCCCATTTTCGAATTCTGCCACACTATTGCTCCCTCCACGGTCGCATTATCACCAACTTCACATTTATCACCGATAACAGCAGGCCCTTTTATTCGAACGTTCTCACCCAGAGCGCAATTCTTCCCCAGCAGCACCGGGCCTTCAATCATAGCTTCATGATGAGAGGTATCGTTATCACTTTGGAGGCAGGGAGAAGACAGGTCTTCTCTTGAAAGCAAATCATGATTTACTTTTAGATATTTATCCGTCGTTCCTATATCTATCCAGTAAGCATCAGAGGCATAGCTAGAGATGGATTGGCCTTCTTCCAGAAGCACAGGGAAAAGCTCGCGTTCAACCATGAAAAAAGTTTCCGAAGGTATACGGCCCAGTATTTCTGGTTCAATTATATAGATGCCAGCATTGATCATATTGGTAGGTGCCTCATCCCTGCTGGGCTTTTCCATAAATTGCTTTACCATCCCACTGGTATCGGTTTCCACCACTCCATACAGAGAAGGATCATCCACTGGCGTTAGCGCCATGGTCACAGAAGTACCTGTCTCACGATGCACTCGCGCCATATTGCCAAGGTCAATTTCAGTCAAGACATCTCCATTAAAAACAAAGAATGGTTCCTCGAGCAGAAACTCGGCATTTTTCACCGCTCCACCAGTACCCAATGGCTTATCTTCTACAAGATAGGTTATTCGAACTCCGAACTCACTACCATCGTCAAAGTAACTCTGAATGGGATCAGGGAGATATCCCATGGCAAGTACGATATCCAGGATATCGTACTTCTTGAGGTAAGAGATCATATGCTCCAGAAAAGGCTTATTCAAAATGGGAACCATTGCCTTGGGCGTGCCCAGAGTAAGAGGGTACAGTCGGGTGCCTTTTCCTCCTACTAGAATAACAGCTTTCACTTTTCAACTCTTAAATTATACATTCCCATATCTTCTATAATCACACGCGACAATTTTACCTTTTCCGCAAAGAGGGCGCAATAAAGACAATTGACAGGCTTGGATGAATAAGCTAAAGTTTAGCCCCGGGATGTAGAGATGGCTCGGTCACGAAAATATACATCATCTCTTTCTCTCTAGATATATTTGTTCAAATTGAGTTTTCCCCGGTAGCTCAATGGTAGAGTAGGCGGCTGTTAACCGCTCGGTTGCAGGTTCGAGTCCTGCCCGGGGAGCCAGTGTTTTGATGGGGGGCCAATACGATGGAAAGAGTAGCAATATTCATAGACGGAAGCAATCTATATCATGCGCTGAAAAGTAACTTCAAGCGCTACGATCTCAACTTCTCTGAATTTGCCCATAAACTCTGTGGGCAAAGGCAGTTATTTCGAGTATATTACTACAATATTCTCCAAGACGAAAGCCAGTATCCCGAAGGCCATCGCGAGCAACAAGATTTCCTGGAAACCCTACATCAAATGCCCTATCTTGAAGTCAGGCTGGGAAGCACCAAACTTGCTCAGGGCATACCCGTGGAGAAGGGAGTCGATATTATGCTGGCCACGGACCTGCTTCACTTCGCCTGGAGAGATCTATACGATACCGCAATACTGGTCAGTGGTGATGGAGATTTCGCCTATGCTCTCCAGACAGTAAAAAACGCTGGCAAGCATGTGGAAGTTGCTCACTTCGACAATAATATCTCCAAGAGCCTGCTGGGAGTAGCAGACCAGTGGCAGATCCTCAACAGGGCTTTCTTCACAGGCCTCTGGATAGGCAACCGCTCTCGCCGCAGGAAAAACCGCCGCAAAGCCAAGGCGACGAACTCCCCTGCAACAAATACTTGATAAGACATCTAGATATCCGGGAGGGCAGATAAGTACTGTGAACCTGGTAAACATAAGTGCCAATAGCATCGAAGATGCTTGGTTCCAATGTCTCAACAAAGTATTGACCTCCGGCTATGAATACACCATAGCGAGGGGTAGTTTTGAAGGACACAAGAGGCTCGAACTGGACCACGTTACGGTGCAAATAACCAACCCTGGACAAAGGCCCTTATCTCCTTTAGTCCCAGAAGGAGTGCCATCCCCTGCCACCGATGATTATATCGCTGACTACCTGACGTATTTGATGACCGGAGAACGAGCAGAAACAGAGCAATATACCTATGGAGAAGACCTGGAACCTCAGATGTATAGCGTAATCGATATGTATAAAAATTGCCCCGAGACAAACCAGGGTTGCATGACAATCGGTTCCAGACATTCAATAGGCATGACCGATCCACCGTGCCTGCGCGTCCTGGATACCAGGCTGAGGTACGGAAAGCTGCATTTCATCATCTATTTCAGGAGTTGGGATCTGTGGGCTGCATTTCCCACCAACCTGGGAGGCTTACAACTAATGAAGGAATTTATGGTGAGTGAGATCGGTTGTGAGGACGGAGAAATAATAGCGACGAGCAAGGGATTGCACCTCTATGACCACACGTGGTCTCTAGCCAGACAGGTCTGTCGTCTGGAATAATTTTACAGCCAGAAATAAATTAGAATTTGCCGTAAAGACAAATGATCGCGAGGAGGTGGTATGTTTTCCAAGGAATGGTTCATCTATGTTTTTGGGCGCTGGGTGTTCCTTTCAGGCATTGCTGGGGCTTTACTGCAATATGGATTAGCAGACACGCTTGGTATTCACACTATTCCTGCATTCCTGTTAAATCAGTTCTTCCTGGCATGCGTGTTCTGGTATGTCGATAAATACATATTCCAGCGCCACTTCAGCAGAGTAAAAGACATCTTCAAGTTTCCACGAATTAGAGGCTCTTTCAATTTCCAGCACCAATTTGACAAGATCTCAGAGGAATTCTCGGAGTATTCAATGGACTTCCAAAAAGCACCAGATAACCCTCAGGTATGGTTACACCGCTTCCTGGATTTATCTCATGCCATTGAAATGACAGAGCGAATATTGAGAGAGAGGGGAATAGATGTGGACCAGGAATACTATGCTATCGTAAGCAATAACAGGCAAAGAGGTCTGTACAGCTAAGAGTTTCGAAACAGAGCTCCCCTCTTGATCTAACGCCATTACCTCAGAGCAAGCACATAGCTGTTTAGAGGAACGCCAAGAGAGTTAGACACTGGCTGGCACTTTGCCATAAGACAATGGAAAAATCTACCCTCAGCAGGGAGCTCAGAAAGAGACTCATAATGTCCCATTCCCTTGGCAAATACGATGTCGGCAGATTCGAATTCGGTTCTCAGATTTCCTGAAGCTAGAGGAAGCATTATCCCAGGGGAGGCTGTATCCATGACCATTACCCTGCCAAACTCTTTTTCCAACCCCGTTTGCCTGAGCTCATCTATCGTAGCATCGTTTTGTACGGGCGAAGGCTTAACCACGTAGATAACCTCTGTTAGCTCGCGCATCCATCTCACCAGAGGCAGATCAAAGTAGATCTCTCCAGCGTTATCAGCCAGATATAAAACTTTGTTTGCACTTTTCAACTTCGACTCTAGATGCTCCGAGTCATCTATGACAAACTCCTTTGGCCTCATTATCTCCTCTCTTAAGCAATCATGCCCTCGAAAAAAATCAATGGCATTTGCTGACACCGCTATCTTAAGACGACCCATAAATCCATCACCGTGGAGTGATATGATATCAGGATATATTTCACGAGTAAGAGCTATCTCCTTATTTTTCATCTCCCGGTAGGGGTCAGGATTGCCCGTCACATCTCTAATAACCTGATGAATTTTGGCGGCGATAGCAATGGAGACACCGTCATAAGAAAAATCCGCCTCGAGGATTTTCGTAGCCTGTGCAATTGCACTTCGCTTTAAAGATGCCTCAACATTCGATAGGTCAGCAGCCTGCAGAATCAAGCCACGCAGGCAATCGTAGCACTCTCGCGTAAGTTTCATCTGTTTGCTTTATTTGCTGCTATTCAAGTTGAGGAGCTTACAGAGCTATATTATAATAGATTCAGTCATGATTGATAAACTGGAGCTAGTAGAGAGAAGATACGAAGAGTTGGGCCAGTTAATAGCCCGACCGGAAGTGGCCACCAATCCCAATTCCCTACGCAAGCTAGGGAAAGAAAGAACCAACCTAGAGAAAACCATTTTTCTATATCAGCAATATAAGAAAATAACCAGAGCTCTGGAAGAAACCGAGTCTTTACTCGATAACAATAATACCGATGCAGAGATAGCAACGCTTGCACGGGAAGAAGTGGAAGACCTGAAACAGCAGCGAGATGGTCTCCTTCACCAGATCAAGCTCTCCTTATTGACAGAGGATCCCAACGACAGCAAGGACGTCATCGTAGAGATAA
>JAGYOV010000031.1 GCA_018399375.1 Dehalococcoidia bacterium | reverse complement strand
TTATCAATGGGAACAATTTTCCGCCAATTTAAATACTTCAGATAATCGGTGGTTATTTTCTTGGATGCTAGATGGCCCTTCATCCCCATTCTATTACTTTTCTGGAGGCTATCAATTTGCTCTGTCACCTTAAACGCAAAGGCATCAGCCCCATTTCCATAGCTGGCCAAAAGAAGCAGGTCTCCCGCTTTGGCCTCCTCTAATGCTGCCACCAGCAACATCGAAGCAGATGCTGCTCCGGTATTTCCCATGTTATTAATGAGGGAATCCTGAACCTGATTTGCTTCAAATCCCAGGCTTTTCGCCACCTGAGAGCCTCTCCTGGCATCGGGACTGTATAAGACTACTTTAGTGAAGTCTGCTGGCTTGTAGTCGCCCTTCTTCAACAACCCCGATATCGCTTCATGCATCGAAGGTAGATAACCACGCTCTACGGTAAACCTGTCCTCCCATGTACGCACGAATTCATCGCTCTCATTGCGCCATATATCATATATTTCATTATAAACTGAGTAGCTTTTCTCCAGCGTAGCAGCAACATTATCCTCTCCGACGAGGAGAGCTGCAGCGCCATCACCAAAGTTCTTCTCCAGAGCAGACCCGGGAACTGCCGGGCGACAATCAGCAGCGGCTACCACCATGCTCCTGGCAGAACCGGACTTAACGCTATCTATAGCGGCTTTCAAGGCAGATGTACCCGATCTGAGAGAATTACCGAACTCCGCAGTAGAGACATTTTGCTGGAGATCAGTGGCCATAGCTATCGTGACAGCTCCTGTATGCTCTCTGTAAGGCGCTGTGGTCGTAGCAAAATAGAGACCATCAACCGCGCTGCGATCCAAACCCTTTAAACAGTCATTAACAGCAGCCACCGCCATAGTCACGCTGTCTTCATCATAATGCGCTATAGCTTTCTCCCCCTTCCCACCGATAACCTTCTTATCAAGCCTGAGCAGCGGAACATAAGCCCCATATGAAGTTATTCCAACCATGCTTTTCCTCCTTTAGTCTAGCTTTATGAACTTGCACTATACAAGATAATGCCCCGACTCATCATCAGGGCACTACCTTTTTCGGACAATATTTTCCCTCTCAGGGACATTTATTTTCCTATCTTAGTATTTACCGTCAATAACCTCAGTCAGAACACCATGAGCAGACTTCGGATGAATGAAAGCAAAATGCCTATCATAGGCCTCAAAGTAGCGAGCCTTCTCATCGATTAACTTCACATTGTTCTTCTTCAGCTTATCCAATGCCTCTTCAGCATCATCAACGTTATAGCTCACAATCATAACGCCCTCGCCACGGCTAGCGACAAACTTGGCGGTGTTGCCCGTGCCATCGGTATCTTCCATAACCTCTATGGCCGTTTGCCCCACCATAAAACCCGTAACCTTGATCTTCTCGGGCTCATCTACATAGCGGTAAGCTACATCCCAGCCAAACATGTTCACATAATCTTCTTCTGCCTGTTTGACATCCTTAACTGCGATACAAATATGATCCACATAATTTGTCTTTATCTTTTCAGCCATTTTCGTAATTTCCTCCTAGCTATACTTCTCTCTTCAGAATTACCATTACATCCTGGTATAGTACAATGTGTTACCGCATTGAGGATCACCCGGACGCAGCTTGAAGATAAGAGCTCCCTCTACAGGGCATGCTTCAAAACACTCGCCACACTGCTGGCAGAAATCGTAAACTATAGCTGCCTTTCCCTGTACTAAACCAATAATCCCCGGAGGACAAGCCCTGACACAGGCTCCACACCCATTGCACCTGTAAGCATCTACCCAAGGATATAAGGATGTAAGCATCGAAGAACTGGAGTTGGGAAACACGCTCATTTCTGTGCCTGGTATATGAGGTTTCGCACTTGGAATTGAATTAAGTATCATTCTTTCTCTCCCTTCCTTTTTATTATTTGTCTAGGGACTTGCTCCTAGAATCTCATTCCCAGGCGATAGCCATCCTGAATTGCATCGATGCCACGCCTCACCTTGAAACAGTCACCTATCATGGATACATCTGCCTTGGAAACTCCATATCCCAGATCCTTATTGGGAGTAAGCCTGGCAAGAATAACGGTGTCAGCAGGAATGGACTGATCCTTGAACTCCTGCTTCTCTTTGGTTTTGCGATCCACAATAGTCCAGTCAGCTACAACGCTGTTATCAGTTATCTCTTTGATTTTACCAAAAGTTAACTGCTTGACGCCGGCCTTATTCAACCTCAAGCGATATCTCCAGATGTAAGAAGCATTGACATCCAATCCAAACCGAGGTGCGGGATCAATCATGGTCACACTGAAGTCTTTCACTCCTTCTTTCTCCAATTTATCGAGTACAAACAGGGTAAGAGAAATAGCTGCACCCGAGCCACCGGCAATGACGATGTTCTTGCCCAGCTTTGCTTTACCGGTAAACACGTCAAACATAGTCACTACATGAGCCTTATCTGCGCCAGGAACGTTGGCGACTTCAGCGACAGCCCCAGTAGCAATGACTACGGAATCAGGATTTTCTTTCTGAATCAATTCCTTGGTCACCGGAGTATTAACAACTATCTTCGCACCATGCTTATTGCACTGAGCCTTGAGATAATCAACGAACCTCATGAACTCCTGGTCATCCCAGTACTTATCGGAACCTTCTCCCCAGGGATTCCTGGAGGCATAGTAGAACTGTCCACCAATGTTGTCTGTCTTCTCATAGACAGTAACTTCATGCCCTTTTTCAGCCGCAATGGCTGCAGCCTGGAGACCAGAAATTCCCGCACCAGCAACCATGATCTTCCGCGGCTTCGTTACCTTGGGGAATCCGTAGTATCCCCACTCGGGCTCAGCCTCATGCCCCGAGGAGGGCCTTACCATACAAGTTACCCTTGCATCGCGGAAAAGCCTGGCTAAGCAAACCTGGCAGGCCAAACAGGGAATGATATCCTCTTCATGGCCCCAGAGCACCTTGTTGGGCAAACCAGGATCTGCAATTTGTGGCCGACACTGTTCCCAAATATCCAGTTTATTTTCAGCAATAGCTTTCTCGGGGACATCGGGCGTGAAGAGACGGTATGCCATGCTAACGGGCTGACTAATATTTTTCTTCATGCGCTCAGCTATGTAAAGCCAGTTCCCCATGGGTATATCTCTGGAAATAACCGATCCACCTGACTCCTGCCATCCAACAGTTACGCTAAGAAAATCACAGCCAGCATTCATGGCTATCTTGATTGACTCAAGGCTTTCTTCCTCGGTATTTCCACCTCGGTCATCGAGCATCTCCCAGCCACAGAGCCGGATGCCCATAGGTATATCAGGACCAATTTCTTTGCGAACACCTTCCAGTATCTTTCTCATGAAGGTAGAACGGCCAGCAATATCGCCGCCATATTCATCGGTTCTCTTGTTAGTATAGGATGAGATAAAATTGGAAATGAGGTAACCAACGATTCCCGAAACCTCCACCATCTGGAAACCAGCCTCAACTGCCCTGCGCGCGCCATCAACATGGCCCTGAATGCACTCTTCAATCTGCTCTACTGTCATCTCCTGCGGAGGCCGGAAACGCTGCAACTTTTGGGGGACTGCAGATGGCCCAACAGTGTAGGGAAGATTAACTCCACCAACACGACCACAGGCCATCAACTGAAAACAAGAGGCCGCTCCAGCGTTATTAATAGCATCGGCCATCTTCTTTAACCCGGGGATAAACTTGTCATCCCATACACCCATCATGCCAACGTAACCTTGCCCTTCACCGCGAGGATCCGTGTAGGCCCCCTGAGCAGTAACAATGCCATTACCACCGCGAGCATGAGCTTCTATGTAGCCTATTTCCTGATCAGAAACGAAACCATCGCTGTAATTATAGTTAGTCTCTGTCGAAGCATACTTGATCCTGTTCTTGCACCATACCTTCCCAATTTGTATCGGACTGAAAATATGGGGGTATTTTTTCTCTCCTGGTAACATATTTGCCCTCCTCGTACTTTTACTTTGAAAATTTGTCTATGACCTACTCGAGCAAAACCAAACTCCCTTGAAAAGCGGCAAGGCTCGACCCAAGCGCAACTGCGCCACCTCGACCACTCCCCATTCGCAGGAGTTATGTATCACTTACATCTCTGCAGATTTCCGCCTGAACAGCAGAGGTACTCTATCACATCACCACGAAATCGTCAATAAGTTGCACTGAGATCATAGCAAAAATTTTATGTCTAACCAGACCGAAAACCTTTGTTAAAACGGTGCACTACTCCTACAACCTTCTCAACGGGAACAACGAAGGCAATGCCAGCTCCTGGCTTTTCCAAATCAGCGGCACTAACAATTTCCTGGAGAATCGCTTCTTTCTTATCGGGATAAGTGACCGATAGAACAACTTCTCTCTCTGGTTCAACACAAATCCCCAGGATTTTCATTTTTTCATGAACTCCTATACCTCTCCCCATGAGGATAGTGCCTCCTTCTGCTCCTGCCTTCATGGAAGCCTCCAAAGCCGTATCTCCCCATCCCTTGTTAACAACGGTGACGATAAGAGAAATTTCTGATTCCATTTAACTACCTCCCTTTCACTTTTTCAAGCGCAACAGAAAACCCAGCACCATTACCGATAGAATTGGTGCCAAGGCTATTAGAGCAATCAAACCAAAACCGTGAATTACTACATCACGCCCCTCCATCGCAGATGAAACTCCAATGGCTAGTGCCATAAGAAACGTAACTGCCATAGGCCCTGTAGCTACTCCTCCAGCATCAAAGGCAATGGAAATGAATCTCTTATCACTAAACCATAGCATGACCAGAGCTAATACATATCCTGGAACTACGATATAGAGTAACGAGAAGCCGAATATTATTTTAGCCATACCAAGCCCTACAAATAGGGCAACACCAGTACAAATAGTATAGAGCACCAGGGATCTGGGAATGGAAGCAGATGACGCCTTTTCAATCTGATCACAGAGTATGCGCACTGCTGGTTCTGTCCACGTAGTAAGAAAAGCTATGAAAAAACCAAAAGGTACGAGGAGCCATTTCCACGCGATATTCCCCAACATCTCTCCAATCGCCTCTCCTGCAGGGAGAAAGCCTGCGTGTACTCCTTGGAGAAAAAACAATAAACCCACAACTGCGAGCAAGGTGCCCTTCAACAGATTGAAAACATATTGTCTGGGCAGCCTAAGAAACAATAGTTGAAATATGAGGAAGACACAAAGCAAAGGCAATAGTGCCTTCACCACACTCAGCGCGGTGTCCCAGAAACCATCAAAAATCACTATGCCGTTCAATGTGTTATTATTCCCATGATCATGACTGCTATTATGGGACCCACGGAAGCCAGCCCAATTATTCCAAAGCCATCCGATATGGCAGATCTGCCCGAGAGACTAGAACTAAACCCTACTCCCAACGACAGTATTATGGGCACCGTCATGGGGCCAGTGGTCACACCTCCTGCATCGAAAGCAACTGGCACAAACTCTGCTGGCGTGAAAAAGGAAAGGACTATCACAATCAGGTAGCTAATCGCCAACAGGTAAGCCATGCGGAACCCCAAAACTATACGTAACATTGCAAGGGCAACGAAGAAAGCTATGCCTATGCCGATAATATAAATCAAGAAGTTACCGGAGATACCTCCCTGTGAGACCCTGTCTATCTGCCCGGTTAGAACGATAACATCCGGTTCAGCAATGGTCGCTGCAAAGCCAATAAGGAAGGCAATAGCAATAACTAGCGTTAAGGAGCGCTGTCTGGGAAGTGCAGCGCCCACAGCATCTCCCATGGGCAAAATTCCTATCTCTATTCCAAGCAAAAACAGAATCATGCCCACAATCACCATGACAGCACCAGCCAGGAATTGTACGAAGGTGCCCATGGGCATCTTAATTAAGGTAAATTGCATAATGATTATAGTAATAATCAGGGGCAACAAAGCCTTAAGAACTTCCATAGCTTTGCTTCTGACATATCTCTGCATGGATTATTTTCTCCTATTCAAATCAGAATAGCTATCAAACCAAAATATTCTAACTGGCTTTTCAGCTTCGAGCAAACTTTATTGATTCCCTCTCTCTTCTTGGAGAGAGTAGAAACATAATAAACATCAGCTTCATTCAATAAACTTAATTCGCAAATTTATCTTACCAGAGACAACAAATTGATCAGATAGATATAAATTTAACATCATTCCCATGGCATGTTACTTAGCAATTCAATACCTAATACCGGCCACATCATAAATATTGCCCATGTCTTTACGCCCGGAACCATATTTAAATCCAGTTATTCCCCTGACCTCGTTACAAGGAAAGGGATGCCTACCATACTACGCGGTAGTAGACATCCCTTAACTATTGCCTTCACAAGGAAGTTTTGAGAATTTCCTCTACTTTTCCCCAAAGATAGTCCGGAGTTTGTCTGCAGACTCTTTCTCTGTTTTTGCCACTATTTCAGGATCATCTACAGTCTTGGTTGGCTTCTCTCCATAGAACTCGAAGTCTTCTACCGGCAAAGTAGCATCGATTCCCAAGCCAGATTGCCATCCCCTCTCCTTCAGAGGCGGAGCGGGATCCAACCACTGCCCGGCTCTTCGAGAAGTTATGGTAACATCTCGATCTGCTTTAACCCTGGTAGATACAGCCCAATGAACGCTTTCATAATCCCAGATATCTATATCCCTATCAACTACGATTACATGCTTGTATCGCGCATAGGTCGATCCCCAGATAGCATCCATTACCTGTTGAGGATGTCCTTTGAACAGCTTATCGATCTGAGCGATTGCCTCATAGGTAACATTACACCGCAGATCGATCAAACCTGGCACGATTTTCTTCAATGTCTTGTAGGCTTCCGCCTGACTCGTTCGCCCGGTAACCAGAGCGCTTTCGGAAGGGTACCATTGCTCACGCGTTCCATGAAAGATAGGTTTATTCCTGTGAGTTACAAGCTTAAGCTCAAAGACAGGAAGGCTGCGACCTTCTCCATAGTGCCCGGTATATTCACCAAAACGACCATCCATCTCCCTGACACCTGGATACATCAGGCCCTCGAAAACCCACTCAGCAGTCGCTGGCACTTCTATATCTATAGTTTTGCATTTGACCATCTCAAGAGGTTCTTGCCGCAACGCACCAGCCAGATGAAACTCGTCAATTGAAGGCGGTGTACGAGTAGCTCCAACCATCTCTACTATTGGATCCACCCCCGTTACCACCGCTATAGGCATAGGTTTCCCCATCCTTTCATACTTTATGTAATGCTGACGCCCATGCGTGTACTCGGGCGCTCCCCACCCCATCCGATTATTCTCATATGTTTTCATCCTATAGATACCAGCATTCTGCAAACCAGTATCAGGATCCTTGGTTATCGAAATAGATAGAGTCCCGGGGAATTCCCCTTCATCATACTGATGCCAGTGCACATTGCATATTTTATGCAAGTCAACATCTTTTGGCTCCAGAACAACCTCCTGGCATGGGCCTGAACCCACTATCTTGGGAGGAATTAGCTCTTCTGTCCTCTGCCTCCATCCCTCATTAAATTCACTCCATTTTTCGAAGCCCAATGACCACAGAAACCTATTATCAGCAGCAAGCAATCCAGTTACCAAAGGATAATCTGCGCCTTTTATATTATCAAAGACCACCGCTGGCCCCTGTTTCTGCAATACTATTCTAGTAATTCCATTAACTTCCCAATCAGGATCCACCTCATCCTTTATGTGCACAACCTCACCCCGCTCCTCAGCATAGCTTAAGAATTCTCTCAAATCCTTCCAGTTAGATTTTCCCATGTTGATTTAATCTCCTCTTCTTATTATTCACATATCTTTACGTTCATTCTAGCAATTTCACTTACACTATACAGCTGCACCCCCTTATTTAATAAATTCTATGCGGTGGTCATGATACTTCAACAGACTTGCGCCAGTAAATCATTCCCTACATAACATGTAGAGAGGTAGACGTTAGTGCGATCTACACCTGCAGCAATCTTATCCTGTATATAGCACCAGAAGCTCCAGCCACACCTATAAATCCACCTCATTACACTAACCCGCAAATTACTTCACAATATTTGGTAACCAAACAGCTATCGCCGGTATAAAGAGAACCAGGAAAATAACAATGAAGTCCATAATTATGAAAGGTATGGATGCTCGATATACGTCTCCCATAGTCGTATCAGCAGACGAAACGCCTTTCATAACAAATAGCAGGAGTCCAAAGGGTGGCGATAGATTGGCTATACCAATATTAATAAGCATCATCAATCCAAACCAAAGTGAATCCCATCCGAGGGCGATGCAGACTGGCATGA
>JAGYOV010000030.1 GCA_018399375.1 Dehalococcoidia bacterium | reverse complement strand
AAAAGTAAAGCATCCAGGTTTCATGAGCAACCTGAAGCCAGAACATAGCAACCGTCATAAGAACGAAACACATAAACATTGCCGACCTGTTACCCCACCGATCTCCAGCCGTACCCATCAGAATTCTACCAACAGCACTTGCCCCCAGCATAGCTGCCAGAATATTGGCTGCGCTCGTCGCTGAAATCCCCATATCTGTAGCATAGATGGCAATGTGCACCGCCATGGAGCCAACGCAGAACAAACCACAAAAAAACATGGCGAAGAGAGTCCAGAACTGCTTCGTTTTAATGGATTCCTTAAGAGAAAACCCCTTTGGTTCAGGCAAACTTATATTTTGCTTTTCGTCCATCTCCTTCGCTCCATACGGAGAAAGGCCCATCAATGCAGGATCTCGTTTAACAAATTGAACGGCAGTTACGATCAAGACCAATGCAATCACGCCAACCATGGTATAGGAACTGCGCCAACCATAGCTGGATATAAGCCATCTGGCCACCGGTGGCATGATAAAACCTCCAATGCCCACACCAGACAGAACTACACCTGTCATCAATCCCCTTTTTTTGACGAACCATCTTGATATCGTAGACAGCAGAGGAGCTGAAGCACCACTCAGCCCCAAACCCACCATGACACCGTAGTAGAGATATATTTCCCAGATGGCACTAATATGAGCCATAAACAGGTAACCTAGACCCAGAGAAAGACCACATCCCGTTACCACAAACCTCGGACCGAAACGATCATTCAGCCTGCCGATGATGATGGAAAAGAGGCCAAACATGATCATACAGAGTGAGAAAGCACCTGATGTTGCTGCTCTGGTCCAGCCAAACTCGGTTAGCACGGGTTCAAAGAATATACCAAAAGTGTAATTGGTCCCCCAGGTTGCTATTTGAATGAAAAAGGCGAGCACGACTATAATGTAGCCGTAAAATATTTTCGGTTTATCCTCTCCCGTTATATCGTGAATCTTATCACCTGCAAGGGGATACTTCCCCCTCATCTGTGGACTATTATGACAAACGCCGCCATGGAAAATCTATAGATAAGCAAAGAGTTACTTTTTAGTAGAATCGTTCTCTTGTCTTGCCAGCACTCTCCTCAAATAACTTCCTGTAACCGAAGACTCTTCTTGGACTATATCCTCGGGGGTTCCCGTGGCAATAATATAGCCTCCCTCATCGCCAGCCGCAGGCCCGAGGTCAATGATCCAGTCAGCATTCTTCACTACATCCAGGTGATGCTCAATAACGATCACCGTATTCCCTGCATCAACCAGACGATGTAAAACCTTCAGGAGAGAAGATATATCAGGAAAGGAAAGCCCGGTGGTTGGTTCATCCAATATATACAGCGTATTCCCCGTGAACTTGGGGGACAGCTCAGAGGCCAATTTCACCCTTTGCGCCTCGCCACCGGAGAGCGTAGGTGCTGGCTGCCCCAAACAGATGTAACCCAGCCCAACATCACGGAGAGTTCCCAATTTCCTTTTTATTCCAGGGAAGTGATCAAAGAAGGACAACGCTTCTTCCACAGTCATATTTAGAACTTCAGCGATATTCTTACCTTTGAAACGGATTTCCAGGGCTTCGCGATTATACCTGCTCCCCTGACATATCTCACATGGGACAGTAACGCTGGGCAAAAATTGCATCTCTATCTGAACATATCCTGCCCCCTGGCAGGCCTCACAGCGTCCTCCTTTCACATTGAAAGAAAACCTTCCTGGCTGATATCCCCGCGCTCTTGACTCGGGTACCTCTGCGAAGAGTTGTCTTACAAGAGTAAAAAGCCCCGTATAGGTAGCAGGGTTACTCCTCGGCGTCCTTCCGATAGGTGACTGGTCAATATTGATAACCTTATCAAGGTACTCTGTACCTGCAATGCTATCACATATTCCAGGATTGTCCACAGCACGATAGAAACTACGCGCCAAGTGCTTGTAAAGTATTTCGTTGACCAGAGAGCTCTTACCAGAGCCAGAAACACCGGTAACGCATACCAACCGCCCCAACGGAATAGAAACATAGATATTCTTAAGATTGTTTTCCCTGGCTCCGCTAATGAGCAATTCCCTGCCAGAGCCCGAGCGTCGCTGCTGTGGCACGAGAATCGTTTTTCTCCCACTGAGATATTGACCCGTTGTTGAATCAGGGCAATTCATTATATCCGACAGAGATCCCGCAGCCACTATATCTCCTCCCATTTTCCCTGCACCTGGCCCCATGTCCACGACGTAATCAGCAGCCCTCATGGTGGCTTCATCATGCTCCACAACGATCACAGTATTGCCTAGATCCCTCAGCCTTTGTAAGGTAACTATCAGACGAGAGCCGTCAGCAGGATGCAACCCAACGGTGGGTTCGTCACAGATATAGAGTACACCACTGAGCCCGCTCCCAATCTGAGTAGCAAGGTGTATCCGCTGAGCTTCACCCCCAGAAAGAGAAGTTGTAGGACGATCCAGTGTTAGGTATCCCAATCCAATGCCCTGTAAAAATCCCAGACGGGCACGAATTTCCTTGATAACCTGGTAGGCTATAGCAAGTTCTCTTGGAGCTATATGACCACCCAACTCTCCTGCCCACTCCAGGGCCCTATTAACCGGAAGGGCAGCAATATCCATGATGTTTTTACCCTCAACGGTAACGGCTAGAGATTCCGGCTTGAGCCTTCTGCCCTGACAGGTTGGACAAGGACGGAAAGACATATATCTGCCGATATAAGCACGAGCAGCTTCAGAGTCAGTCTCACGGTAGCGACGTTCCATCATGGGGATAACGCCTTCAAATCTGGTATGATAGTGGCGCAATTTGCCATGACTCCCTCTATAGGTTACGGGAACCATCTCTTCTTCACAACCATAGAGAATCAGGTTAAGCATAGGCTCTTCAATTTCTCTCACCGGTGTAGAGAGAGAAAACCCATAGCGCTGACTCAGAGATTCCAGCATGCTGCTATACCAAACGCTCATAGAGCCATTCCTGAACCAGGGATGTATAGCGCCTTCCTTTATGCTAAGATCCCTATCGGGCAAAACTAAATCAGGATCTATCTCCATCTTAAATCCCAACCCACTGCAGGTAGGACAAGCTCCATGGGGGTTATTGAAGCTAAATGTCCTAGGCTCGATTTTACCCAGGCTGATACCGCAGTAAGCACAGGCAAATTGCTCGGAGAATAGCATCTCTTCGCCATTCTGGACAGAAACCAGAACTATACCCGATCCCAACTTCAGGGCAGTCTCAATAGAATCGGTGAGTCGCGTAGTATCATCACCATCGCCTATCTGCAATCGATCAACCACTACCTCTACTGCGTGTTTCTTGTTCTTATCTAGTTGAAACTCCTCAGAGAGATCGTGAATTTCCCCATCAACGCGCACTCTAACAAAACCTGCTCGCCGTAGATCTCTGAATATGCCCTGGTGCTCACCTTTACGACCAGTTACCAACGGAGCCAGCACCATGAATCGCTTCCCCTCCGGCATCTCCCGAATAGCATCCACTATCTGCTGTACTGTCTGTCGAGAAATGGCACGACCACAATGCGGGCAGTGTGGATGCCCGATGCGTGCGAAGAGGAGGCGCAGATAATCATATATCTCTGTTATTGTACCCACCGTAGAGCGAGGATTATGAGAGGGGCTTCTCTGATTAATGGCAATAGCAGGACTCAACCCTTCGATATAGTCAACATCGGGCTTATCCATCTGCCCCAAGAATTGGCGAGCATAGGCAGAGAGAGATTCCACATAGCGGCGCTGGCCCTCAGCATAGATGGTATCGAAAGCGAGAGAGCTCTTACCCGAGCCTGAAACTCCAGTAACAACTACCAGCCTGTTCTTGGGCAAATAAACATCTATGTTCTTGAGATTATGCGCACGCGCCCCCTTGACAAATATGGCCTCGGGACCACTCCCCGCGTTTACCCCCAACTCACCAGCAACGTGAGAAGAAGCAGCACTTCGGGTTTTAGACTCTCCTTCTTCCTGTTTGAATCTGACCTGCGGCATGACGACCACAATTGTAACACCAGCATTCCCTTCTTCAAAAAAAGAGGGAATGGCATGAAAGCCATCCCCTCTTATAACCTCCTGCGGTAGACAGTTTAAATAACCCAAAGAGGACACATAACCAGAGTAACAGTAGCAATGAGCTTGGCCACAATGTGTAGTGAAGGTCCTACAGTATCCTTGAGAGGGTCACCAACTGTATCACCGACTACACCAGCCGCATGAGCAAAAGACCCCTTGCCCAAAACTTCACCTTTTTCACCTTTCAACTGCCCATCTTCAATATACTTCTTGGCGTTATCCCAAGCTCCCCCGGCATTATTCATGAAGGAAGCCATAAGAATGGAAGCAATAGTTCCCACCATCAAGAAGGCGCCTACTGCCATGGGAGCATCATAATCGGGTATGAACCGGAAGATAACACCGATCGCTATTGGGAGAATTATGGGTAAAAGTCCAGGAGCGATCATCCCCTTCAGCGCTGCCTTGGTAGTAATATCTACTGCCTTCCCATAATCAGGTTGAGAAGTCCCTGCCATGATACCTGGATCTGACTTGAGCTGACGACGCACCTCATCGATTATCTTGCCCGCTGCCTTACCCACAGACAGCAACGACCAGGAACTGAACAGAAAGACCATCATAATAGCCAGAACAGCACCGATAAAGACCTCGGGGCGGACCAGGTTTACAAGGAAAATTGATCCCTCAGTTCCCTGGAAAAGCTGTACTCTGTCAAAGTAGGCCTGGAAAAGAAGAAAGCCAGCCAGCCCTGCCGACACCATGGCATATCCCTTGGTCAGGGCCTTGGTGGTATTCCCGGTGGCATCGAGATGGTCAGTAATTCTTCTTATATCACCGCCTGCATGGGTGAATTCATTGATTCCATTGGCATTGTCGGTAATAGGACCAAAAGTATCTTCCGCTAAAATAAAAGAACCTGTCATTAACATGCCCATAGTCGCTATGGCGGAACCATATGCTCCGCTGATCCACCAATCAAGTTCCAATCCAGCTTGAGTGCCGAACCAGTAGGATATGAGGAGAGCAAAGCCAATAATAAGAGTAGTAGGCATAACGGTTTCGAATCCCTTCGCCATTCCTGTTACTATCGTGGTAGCTGGGCCCGTCTTACAGGACTCGGCAATATCTCTCGTCGGTCCGTGGGTGGCTTCGGTATAATACTGTGTAATGTAGACTACGAACACGCTGAAGATCAGCCCGATAAGCCCTGCTCCCATGAGCCACACCCATCCATCGGTCATAGGCCCGAACATCGACTTGCTGACAAAAACCATACATATGGCTGAAATGGCCAGAGCTACATAATAGCCCCTGTTGAGGGCATTCATGGGATTCTCCTTTTCCCCTCTAGTGTGGACGGCAAGAATTCCTATGAGGCTGGCAAAGATACCGAATGCACGAATGACAAGAGGGAATAATACCCACCCAACAGCTACCATCGGAGAGAATCCCAGCTTGATGGATGCAGTATACAGTGCCACACCTATAATCATGGCACCGATATTCTCGGCCGCCGTGGATTCAAACAGGTCTGCACCACGACCGGCGCAGTCTCCAACGTTATCTCCAACCTGGTCAGCAATTACTGCAGCGTTGCGAGGATCATCTTCCGGTATACCTGCTTCAACTTTACCGGCAAGATCAGCTCCCATATCAGCAGCTTTGGTGAATATACCCCCTCCAAGCTGAGCAAAGAGAGCAACCATGCTGGCTCCGAAGCCAAAACCAACGATAATATGAGGAGCAATTTCGGGATGACTGGCTCCGCCAAAAGCAAAGAACATAGCGGTAACACCAATCAAGCTGAGAGTGATAACGAGAAAACCGGAGACCGCTCCTCCCCGGAGGGCAACCTTGATAGCTTCATTTAATCCTTTGTGAGAAGCAGCGGCGCAGCGCACGTTGGATTTAACCGCTATCAACATCCCCAGAAATCCAGAAGCGGCAGAGAAAAGGGCCCCCACCAGGAAGGCTACTCCCGTTCTCCATCCCAGACCTAAAGCAGTTAGTTGGTACATATCCAACTCTTCAGGCCCACTCAATTTGCCAATCAACACTCCTATCAGCGCCGCTACCAATATGGCAGTTATGCCTATGGTAGAATACTGGCGCTTGAGGAAAGCCCAGGCCCCCTCTGTTATCAAAGCGTTGACTGCACGGGCTTCCTTTGACCCCTGGTCTGCTTTCATTATGAATCTTACCAGATACAGGGCAAAGGCAATACCAACAACGCAACCTACCACTACCACCCAGAAAATACCGGGAATCTGCGACATTACGTACCTCCTTTAATTAATTTATTACAAATTGTCTCGACCTGTCCCGTCACCTAAAACAAAAAACGGGCAGCCAACCTCTAAAGGCAAAACACCCGTTTCTTTACCACACGGAGAAAGCATAATGACGAGTAAATCTAGCACTAAAACGTTAAGAATGTCAACAGCAAGTCGTGCTACGGAAATCTGAATTCCCCTCGGAATTGTCACATGTTGTTAATAGAGCAAACTATACTTCTGGAAAGGCAACGACATATTGGTCGAGCATGATATTACGGACGGAATAGAAAGAAACGCTGATTACCACTAAAATCAACAAGGGCAAACCAGGAGACACTAGATAAGAAAGAGATAATAACTTAACTGGCCGATAGAGCTGCTTTATTACCCTGACAACAAATTCACGGCTGGGGGAACTTCCCTCCTGAAAACACATATAATGATCCTTTTTAAGCAACCATCTATTTCAGTGTCATACAAATTGTACAGTAACTCACCGGAACTATGAGGACACCGGAAATGCCTTTGCCTGAAACAACCTGCTATAATTTTGGCAGTCACGCAATGGATAAAATCAAGCACCAAATTGATCGAATCTATTGCGGGGCTATTTTGTGGTACAAAGTCAATAATACATATTAAAGTAACATTATGAACTGGATGCGCTATATGGCACTGGGGATAGGTATAGCTTTCGGTCTATTATTTTTGGTTTTCGCCTTTGGTGAAGGATTTGGCGAATACTTCAGTGGCGCCATCGGTCTAAGAGATTACGTTCTTCTAGTCTGTGGCCCCGTATCGATGATATTGGCCACAGCAATAGCTTTTAAACGTGAGCGTATAGGAGGATGGTGGCTTGTCATTGCGGGCATTGTTTCCACCGTGCTCTTTACCTTTGAGCTCTTCGATGTGTTCCGAATGTTATTGATAACGCTGCTCGTTTATCCCGTGCCCATGGTCATTGCAGGTTTCCTTTTCCTGCTTCACGATGTAAAGACCTCGGAAGATGACAATTGGTAAATTATAGAAATGTGCTGCTTAATCTAACTCAACTGCCATATTATATTCACTTACATAAGGAGATACCTCCCATGCAACTGCCTATCTGAACAAATAGAAACATATCCAACCCTCTTACCTTTATCTCGTATACACAACTACATAGATTAGAAGCTGTCATAAAGATAAACCATAGAGTGGTATCAAATAAAATTTGGGTTACTATTGGAGTTATGGATGAGTAAAATCAAGAGTATTATAAGCGTTATTTCTGATCGATATGAAGTTCATGACGACTGGGAAAAATATAATCCCTTTGAAACATTGATCAATATAATGCTTTCCCAGAGCACGCACTGGAGAAATGTAGATGCCGCCATGGAGAACTTCATTCGGGAATTTAAAGAGATAGATGACGTGGCCCGTGCTGAGATAGCAGAGATAGAGAAAGTTATCAGGCCCGCTGGTTTTCATCGTGTGAGGGCTATCAGAATTTCCAAGCTAGCCAAGAGTTTGCAAAAGAATTACAGAGGCTATCTGGAAGAGATAATGAACCTGCCTTACTCCGAAGCTAAGAATAAGCTGATCTCTCTGGAAGGAATAGGCCCCAAGACAGCAGATGTCTTCTTGATGGCGGTTAGAGGTGAAAAGGTTTTACCCATCGATGTCCACATTCTCCGGGTAATGAAAAGAATTGGTGTAGCAAATGATAGAGATGGATACGAAAGCCTGAGAGCAAAGTTGGAAAACGAGGTTCCTCCTGATGACAGGGCAAGGGTACATCTGGCCCTGATAAATTTTGGGCGGCAAGTATGCAAATCACAGAAACCAAGATGCGAAATCTGCCCGGTAAAAGAAGAATGCAGGAGAGAAAATGTGTCAGGCCAAGAAGGAAATTTTATCTGACAGTAAAATAGCAGAGCAAGAGGGGAGACTCTTTCCCCTTAGCTAGAGCACATTTTTGCACCGTGTTATACTTACCTTGTAGAAGATAGAGAAACGGTGAACTAGTTTCTCTGGCTCTGGAGACAAACATGAACATAAAGTTCGGCACTGACGGGTGGAGAGCAATCATCGCTGAAGATTTCACCTTCAACAACGTTCGCCTCTGCACCCAGGCAGTGTCTGATTATCTTTTGCAGAGCGGGCAAGCAGAAAGAGGAGTGGTCATCGGTTATGATACCCGTTTCGCCTCAGAGGACTTCGCCGCCGCTGCTGCCGAGGTGCTGGCTGGCAATAACATCAGGTCATATCTGTGCCTCAATCCCGCTCCCACTCCGGTAGTAAGCTTCACCGTGACCGATATGCGCTTGGCTGGAGCTATTATTATCACCGCTAGCCACAATCCTGGCTCATGGAATGGCTTCAAATACAAAGAGCCCTGATTGTAAAGGAGGGTG
>JAGYOV010000003.1 GCA_018399375.1 Dehalococcoidia bacterium | reverse complement strand
CAGGATCGATAAGCACCGATGCAACCACCGCTTCCTCAGCTTCAACATTGTGAGGAGGTAATTTTTCCTCTGCCATAACCGCTTCCCACCAACTTTAAGCTACTGCTCTACAACTACAGTAACCTTTGGCTTGATATCTTTAGACAAATTAACTCCCACAGTATAGCTACCTGTCTGCCGCAGAGGGCCTTCCATCTCTATATCCTTCTTAT
The DNA here is from genome assembly GCA_018399375.1 of Dehalococcoidia bacterium. GTDB lineage: Bacteria > Chloroflexota > Dehalococcoidia > GIF9 > AB-539-J10 > M55B177. The sequence goes on along the minus strand of JAGYOV010000003.1, from coordinate 19,000 downwards.
CGACAGAGTACTCCAGCATCTTACTTAGCTCTTCTGCTATATCAGCAGCGGTAACGGAACCAAAGAGGCGTTCATCAGACCCAACCTGAGCATGAATATGAACTTCAGCGCCCTCAAGCTGTGCAGACATCTCCTCAAATCTGGCATGCTCAATGGACTCCCTTTGTAGCATGCTTTCTAACTCAAGCTTTATCTGTTTCTCCTTGCCTGGCGTTGCCATCACAGCCAGCCCTTGAGGCAGCAGATAATTCTTAGCATACCCCCTGCTTACTTCCACTATTTCGCCTACCTTCCCCTTACCAGGCATATCCTTGGTGAAAATAACTTTCATATTCAGTATATAACCTCCCTATACATTCAGAAAACTAATGCCATCGTCAAAGATATTGTAGCACCGCAGGCATGTTACAATCTACCAAGAAAAATAGAGCAACTGCAGCGGCATCTTAATGCGAGAGAAACAGCACCTTTCAATAGCTATCCCTTCATTCTTTTTCCGCTAGTGCTAGAGCTCCTCCCCCACATAACCCCTCCACCCCTGGATGCGATGCCAGTCCCACTGCAACCACCTTCGCACTCAGACCACTACCAATCACTTAAAAGATACAACTCCTTCCATGTACTCACTTGCCCGAGTCCTTTCCACAGAACCTGATTACTTCGGCAAAATTGTTGACTCTCTCAAGATTGTTGCTTTCCATAAAGCCATCATAGGTAAGATTAATCCATGGCTTCTGGTACGCTGTACTTAGCTTCTCCGACATCGCAGCTACGATACCTCCGGGCATGCAACCATGAGGCATAACAGATATTACACCAGAAAATTTGGGGCTCTCCATGCAATCCACACCAGCACCTATACTCAGAACAGCCTCGCTGCCACATAGAGGAGAAAGCCATTGCTCCGCCAGCAACAATATGTGCTTCGTTGAAGGCTCTTCCTCCTCGATGAGATTACTAAAACACTGGGCTACTGATTTTTCGTCGCGATATTGCATCCTTTCCACTATATATCCGCGCAACACTTTCATGATATCTCTATCTCTAACGCCGTCTTCGATGTACCTGTGAGCGATGTACTTCAACCACTCTCCAAAGGGAGAAACGGTAACTTCTAACCCTGCATTTTCACAGACTCTCACCAGATCACCGTTGCTGAATTTATTGGAGCGCAAGAAAATTTCTCCATTGATGCCAACAAGCGGTCTCCTCGGAATTTCAGGATCTATAACATCCTTGAAGTCAGAGGTTGCCTGTCGCAGGATCTTATCAAAGTTATCCTTGTGAGGAATATGATTGGAGATTCTCTCACTATATTCAGCGAACAGCGCATCAGCCAAGCCCTCTCGCTTTTCATAAGGGCGTGCTCGCCAGAGCAATCTCTGCAGATAATCCGCAGCAACGCAGCACTTCCAGGCGAAGTGCATAAATTCAGCGCCTATGTCCATATCGCCGTAACCATTATTGGAAACGGTAGTTCGCAAAGGGAGATTAATGCCAAGTTTCTTGAACGTCGTTATTTGTTCCCCGGCATACTTCCCAAACCTGCACGGGCCATATGCCCCGGCCATAAAGGCCTCCACATCCTTCGTACTATTGCCGTTCTCATAATAGAATCTTAGAAATCCTCCCAGAGTTACGCGATATGGCAGGCATTCCACACCTGTAGTTACCCTATCTGCATAGAAAAGGTTTCGCTCATCTGCCTCAGGGAGAACAATGGTCTTGACGCCATAGGATGCCAAAGCTTTGCCTATGATCTCGGCGTGCACCGACATATTCGGGATGAGAAATGTCTTACTTGATTTCTCCAGCAAGGGAACCTCTCTACGGATATCCCTGGCAGGCTGGACTTCACGCTGGCCAGCAGAAGAAGCAAATCCCTGGATGGTGTCAACAAATGCTTCAAGGCGAGTGACGATACCAGCCTCAGCTGCGTGCTCATCGATCTCCAACTGACCCATAGGTTTCTCCCCCATGATATCCTCTATCTCAGGGAGGATAAAGGAATTTGGCCCACAACTAAAGTTCGATAGCCATAGCCCGTAAAGCTGTGGATCCGAGACAGTTATCTCAGCTCCAGCAAGATATTTGCCCTCATAGAACCAGTAGGGGCGATCCGAATACTTCTTGGGATCAACTGAGGAGAGGGGTAGAAAGTCAAGGGGAATGGGCACCACGCCAAGCTGAGCAAGCTTCTCAGCTATGCCTAGATTAGCTCCCGCATCCTGTGACATATACGACCTGGCAAAAATAACTACTCCCAGCTGGTTGCCCTCATGTAGCTGATTCATTAACTTTTTCCCGAGAGCTGCCTGGTCCAGAGCAAACTTGCTCTGAGATTCAATGCCCGCCATGGCCGCCTTTCTACCCTTGCTTCTGCTAAACCCCATCTTGCGGGCAACATCGGTGAGGTTCTTGATAACATCAGAATACCCCAAGCTAAAATCAAGCGTGGGTATGAGCAACCTTTCTCCCAAATCAACCGTCTGACGTATTATATAGGGCGATGCCTGAACGAGAGGGCAAGAGTACATCTGAGCCTCGTCACCATCCTTCTTATCGATCCGAATTGCAGAGGGATACAGGATATAATCAACATCACTCAGCACCGCCGCGTGCCCGTGAAGTAGCTTAAGGGGAAAGCAACTATCGCTGTAGCTCAACTCGATGGCCTTCTCCATAATTTCCTTGTTGGACTGAGGGGAGATAACGCACCTGACACCAAGAGCATTGAGAAATCCGATGAGAAGCGGAGCGAAATCATAGACCAGCAGTGCCCTGGGAATTCCCACGGAAGGCGCCGCACCAGTCCCTTCATGGTATTCTCCAAACAGCAAGCTCTCCCTCTTATCGAAGAAGTGTTCCTTCTTTGCATGACTGGTAATGCTATCATAGCGATCGCACCTGCTACCGAAATAAGAAACCTCTCCATTCGGCATTTGCATCCTGGTAATAGTGCAGTTGTTATCACACTTCTTGCAAACGAAAGTGGAGAGCTTGTATTGGCTGTCTATCACTTCCTGAAAGCCCTTGAATTTGGATCCGTATCCAGCTGTTTGCTCCTTTGCCAGCAGGGCTGCACCAATGGCGCCACTGATTTCCTTATGCTCGGGAACGATTATCGTTCTCCCTTCAAGCAACTGATAAAAAGCAGAGACAACCGCCTGGTTATAAAATACCGCTCCGGTAAGTATAACTTTATTCCCCAGATTTCTATTGGCGACTACTTTGGAAAGATAGTTCTTAGCAACAGAGTTAGCCAGACTGGCAATTATCACTTCCAGAGGAACTCCATCCTTCTGGGCTGAAGCTACTGACTGCCCCATGAAAGCGGCACATCTAGTTCCGAGGTCAATAGTATATGGTGCAGCAAATGCCAGCCTGGCAAACTCACCATTGATCACAGAAACGCCGAGCATTTCAGCCAGTTCGTCAATGAAACTTCCCGTTCCGGCAGCACAGGCCTTATTCATCTGATAGTCAATAACAACTCCGTTCCTCTTGATCACGAGTTTAGAATCCTGACCTCCAATCTCGATGATATCCGCTTCCGGATCCAGATCTGTAGCTGCCCTCGTTTGAGCAGTTATCTCATTCTTAACCAAATCTGCTCCCAGTAAGCTCCCCACCATATATCTCCCGGAACCGGTAACACCCACCCCTTCTATCTTCACCTTTCCGCAACCACTCAGAAGTAATTTCCTAAAGACTTCTTTAATGGCATCAATTGGTCTGCCCGCGGTCATCAAGTAATGCTTGGCAATAACCGATTTACCACTCTCATCAATTATCGCAGCTTTAGTACTGGTAGAACCGATATCAACGCCGAGATAGCCCGTGCACTCCTTCTCTATTTCATGCAGAGAAGTACTTCCTTGAGAAGTAAATTTTTCCAGTCGGGGCATTTCAAAATAACGCTGTTTATCCTCAACTGTATCGGATAGAACCGTGACCTTAGAATTTCTCCCCGCAGAGAGCAAGGCCGCTCCCACTGCCTCAATATGAAGATATTCTTCCGGAACAGTTATTTGAACTCGATGACCACTTCTTGCAGAGATAACATCGTTAAGAGCCTTAACAATGGCTGAATTGGCAGCGACGCCACCAACAAGATACACTGGTTCTTGGAAAGTTCCTTTCTTGAGCGAGGCAACCATGCGGGCTACGCTTTCACAAAGTGCATAAAGCATTGCTTCAACGGATACGCCTTTTTGTTGAAGGTGAATGAGATCAGTTTTGGCAAAAACACTACACCGAGCAGCTATCCTTGGAGGCATGTCTTTACACTGCAGGGCCAGCCTGGCGAAGTCATCCATGGTGATACCAATCCTGTATGCCTGCTGCTCCAGAAACCTGCCCGTTCCCGCAGCACAAAGAGAATTGGATACTACTTTCCACGGCTTCTTCAACCCATCCTCCAGTTCTACTATCAGAGAGCTCTGCCCTCCAACTTGTATGATGGTTCTGGCGCCGGGATAGCGGTGGACCATTCCTGAAGCGATGGTGAGCGAACTACTATACTCTGCCCAGTTGAGCTCTGCAGGAATAACTGATCTGCCCGAACCAGTTACCCCCGAGCCTTTAATCTGAGCGAGATCAAATTGTTCTCCCAATCGAGCGATAAGAGAGTTAACAGCAGCTTTATGCCCCGAGGTTGTTCTTTCCGTGTCCAGCCTGACAGCCTTGCCATCTTCATCGATAAGTGCCAGTTTGACACTTACGGAACCGATGTCTACACCCAAAGAGTAACTCATTACGCGAGTGGGCATTATAGCAATAAACTAAGGTTTTTAGAAATGCCAGTCACTCCCATTGCACAGGATATCTCTGATAAGAGAAAAATTTCCAACTCAAATCGAGCCCTAGAGAGCAGTAACCTATTTACAAAAGGCACACAATAGGAAATTTTTTCATTCACCGATGCTTTTTCATCCAATAACCACGGCATACCTATTATCCATTCGATGTAGTTGTACTCAACTCTAGAAGCACTTTATCATTATGTCAAGTGCTGCATTGACAACGCTTCCTGGGTAGGCTATATTATTTGTAGTTAAGTTGTGCCAACGGTGCTGCTTGTAGGCAGCCGGCAAAAAACTAAAGCGGTTAAGGAGGTGTATTATGGGTGCTGCTGCGTGGTTGGCATATATCTTGAGTTTCTTTATTCCCGTTTTTGGGTTCGTTTCGTTCTGGGTTTTTTCTGGAAGAGCAGATGAAGTGAATGATGTAGGCAAAAGATGCCTCATTGCTAGCTTTATAGGTATCGTTGTCTATATCATAGTTGCTGCTGTGGGCATAAGCTTTGGCGTAACCTTGCTCGAGCCCATAATGGAAAGCATCTGGCCATTCTAGCAAACTGTCGCCATGTCATCAGCCGAGGTTGGATGTACCGGTGGTAAACATCCAGTTCTATGCTGTTGTCAGAAATTCCAGTTTATGCCTTTTCTCGTAGAATCAATAGCCATAGAAACTGAAGCTTACTCCTCTCAAAACGCAGGATAATAAGAGAAAACAAAAATTATGAGAGCATCAATGCATTGAGACAATACTTCACAAATACAAACCAGCTCATTATTCTGCAGCGTAAATGCTACGCCGCGAAGTTAAAAAAGGTATTGTAATGCGTCACTACTGGAGGGAACATTCATGAAGAAAATGATCAGGGATATCGATGTCGCAAATAAAAAGGTGCTGTTAAGGGTAGATTTCAATGTACCGTTGGATAAACAAGGCCAAATAACCAGTGATGGCCGCATTCGAGCTGCGCTTCCCACCATCAGACACCTGCTGGAGCAAAAGGCAAGCATAATCGTCTGCTCCCACCTAGGACGCCCCAATGGTAAACAGCTTCCGGATCTGAGCTTGCGAGTAGCTGCTGAACGCTTGTCGGAGCTATTAAATCGCCCGGTGAAGATGGCAGGAGATTGCATTGGCCCACAGGTACAGGAGATGGCACAAAATTTGAGAAGCTGCGAGATACTTATGCTGGAGAACTTGCGCTTCCACTCCGGAGAAAAGGAAAATGACGATTCTTTTGCTCGGGCTTTAGCCGGCCTGGCGGAAGTCTATGTTAACGATGCCTTTGGAGCATGCCATCGGACACATGCCTCGATTGTTAGTATCCCCAAGTATTTACCTGCGGCAGCTGGTCTCTTGCTGGAGAAGGAGCTCAAGATGCTTGGGGGTCTTCTCGAGAACCCCAAGCACCCTTTTGTGGGACTTTTCGGTGGTGCTAAAGTAAGCGACAAGGTAGAAATTCTTGAGAATACCATGGATAAAATGGATGTCCTCCTGATTGGCGGAGCTATGGCAGCTCTATTTCTAAAGGCCAAGGGTTATGAAATAGGACAAACGGCGATAGAACTTAATGAAATAAATACTGCCAGTGCGCTGATCAAGAAAGCCGCTGGAAGCAGAGTAAAGTTGGTCCTCCCAATCGACCTGGTAGTTACTGAAACAATTGACACCAATGCAAACGCTGAGACTGTACTAGCTGACGGAGTACCTCCCAATATGAAGATCGTGGATATTGGACCTCAAACTGTGAACGATTTCCAGAAGAAGCTTTCCGATAGCCGCACCGTTTTCTGGAATGGCCCCATGGGTATTTACGAGATACCCCTTTTTGCCATCGGCACCAAGGGCATGGCTAATTACCTCGCCGATATCGATGCTACCGCTATCATTGCAGGTGGCTCTACTGCCGAAATAGTAGATGATTTGTCACTGACGGACAGAATGGGATTCGTCTCTACAGGCGGCGGCGCCGCGCTCAAGTATTTATCAGGCACTCCTCTCCCAGGAGTAGAGGCACTGCCAGAAGCCCAATTTTAACAGGAAAGGGGCCACAAATATGCTGGATTTTGAACTCATAAAAGAAATAGCGGTTACTTCTTCTACTAAAATGGTATTGCTGGTCATTGATGGTCTGGGTGGATTACCCCATCCAGAGAGCGGTAAAACGGAGTTGGAAACAGCACGAACGCCAAATCTGGACATGCTAAGCAGCAAGAGCATTTGTGGTCTCAGCCAGCCAGTGAGCTCAGGCATAACTCCAGGTAGCGGCCCCGGGCACCTCGCTTTATTTGGTTATGATCCCGTGAAATTTACCGTTGGCAGAGGAGTGTTAGAAACAGTTGGCATAGACTTTAACATCGAGGGTGACGATATCGCAGCTCGGGGTAACTTCTGCTCCATCGATGAAGATGGCAATATAACAGACCGGCGGGCTGGACGCATATCAAATGAAAAGAATGAGGAGCTCTGTCGATTGCTGAATGGACAGGATATAGAAGGCATCGAGGTCATTATCAGGCCAGTTAGAGAACATCGCTTTATAGCTATATTCCGTGGCAAAGGTCTAAGTGAAAAAGTCACTGATTCAGATCCTCAGAGAACAGGAATACCACCGCGGGAAGTCACCACTATTCATCCAGAGGCGGAGAAAATGGCGCATATAGCCAATAAATTCATGGAAAGGTCAAGGAAAATCCTCGCTGCACAGTATCCAGCCAATATGATATTGTTAAGAGGTTTCTCAAAGTATCCTGACTTTCCTTCTCTGGAGGACATATATAAAGTTAAAGCCGCTGCTATCGCCAGCTACCCCATGTACCGGGGATTAGCTAAACTGGTCGGCATGCACATTCTGGGCACAAAGGCCCGTATCGAGGATGAATTTACGACTCTGAAGGAAAACTACGGCCATTATGACTTCTTCTTTGTGCATATAAAGGGCACCGACTCAGCTGGCGAAGACGGAGATTTTGATAGAAAGGTCAAGATAATAGAGGAAACGGACAGCCAGCTTCCTATTATCCTCAACCTCAATCCCGACGTATTGGTGATCACCGGAGACCACTCCACACCGGCGGTATTGAAGAACCACAGCTGGCACCCAGTACCGGTGATGCTTTATTCAAAGTGGTGTCGCCCTGATGCCGTAAGCGCGTTTTCGGAATCAGCGTGCCTTTCAGGCGGTATGGGGCATATCCCCGCAACCGAGTTAATGCCATTGGCCATGGCCAATGCGCTGAAGCTGAGCAAATTTGGTGCTTAGGAGGTTTTGCAATGCGTACTCCCATAATTGCCGGCAACTGGAAGATGAATACTTCGGTCAACGAAGCAGTTGAACTGGTCAAGAGAATGCTCCAGGTGGACAGAGTCAAGGGAGTGAAGAAGATAATATGTCCACCCTTTGTGTCCCTGGTACCGGTGAAAAACCTGATCGAGAATTCATCTATAGAACTTGGAGCCCAGAATATGTACTTCGAGGAAAAGGGCGCCATGACAGGAGAGATCTCTCCTATCATGCTGAACGAGTTGTGTCGGTACGTAATACTGGGCCATTCAGAACGGAGACAATATTTTGCTGAAACTGATGAGATGATAAACAAGAAGGTTAAGACAGCTATAAGGTTCAACCTGGTGCCCATCCTATGCGTCGGGGAGACCCTGAAAGAAAAGGAGACTGAAAAGACCCGTGACGTAGTCAGCAGACAAGTAAGCCGAGGATTGGAAGGCATCAACGCCACGGATTCCCTGGTGATTGCCTATGAGCCAATATGGGCTATCGGTACCGGCAAGTCAGCCTCAGTAGCAGAAGCAACCAACACCATATCATTGATACGAGCAACTATTGAGAAAATGTGGAGCAGGGAAAAAGCCGAGACAATCTCTATCCTATACGGAGGAAGCACCAACAAGCAAAATATAACCGAGTTTGTACGTCAGGATGAAATTGACGGCGCACTCGTCGGCGGAGCTAGCCTCAAAGCAGATGAATTTGTAGATATGGTAAAGCAGACAGCTGAAATCAAGAATAAAGCTTAGCCAAGAAAGCAATAAAAATCATTCCCCCGTTCTCCAAATACGCAAAACGGCCTACAATAGAGGAGATAAACACGGTAGCAACAACAGATAATCTTTAACCAATAGGACAGAACAGGTAACAATGACCAGTCCTGATGTAAATATCATCGTTAGCTACGCGAAAAGAAATGATATCGACTAATAAAACCAACAGGAGAATAGATTTCTAGTTAAAACCATTCTCTAGAGTGGGCTCTGATGAGATCACGAGGGTAAAGCGCTTTCCCTCATCCTGAAAGAAGAAGATACCATATCTCAACTGGAAGTGCCGATCTTCCAGACATTGAAGGGACTAGCCGATTCTGAATTCACTGCATAAGAGGATTGTTACTCTAATTTGAAACAGGGATGGCTTTGCAGAGCTCACTCTAAGTTGTGGTAGGCCGTACAGGTCTCGAACCTGCGACACCCTGATTAAAAGTCAGGTGCTCTACCAACTGAGCTAACGGCCCCCAATTATACGTAAGATATCGAAAAAATCAATCTTTATCTTCTGGCGTCGGTAAAATGGTGGAAAGATAACAGGCAAAAGCCGGATGAATATCGCAAACGAAACCACCATCAACTGATTCAACAGAAAAGGTCACCCTATTCGGTTTCTTAAGAGCATCGCCAAACTTACCCAATCCCATCTCATCCCATGGCATATTGTGCCCCAGTATTTCCAGGAATCCTTTAACGTCACGGGGCCCATCCAGCACAACCTCAAACGGGACATAATGAGATAACTTACCTAGCTGTTCCGAGTTTAGCTTCACTCTCATGAACTCAATTATAATTTTAGCATATATTACTGTCAACTGACCTGAAGCTAAATCATAATATCTCCCTGGTCATCTTTGGACGTTCTTAACTCTATGATCCGATCGCGTATCATTGCGGCTTTTTCAAATTCCAACTGCTTAGCCGCTTTTTTCATGCTCAATTCAAGCTCTTTTATAAGATGAGGGATCTCTTCACTAGGAACTACAGTGGTAGTTCCATAAGGAGTTTGTGGTTCTGCCACTGTATGAAAACTATCAGTGATATCCTTGATAGTTTTCTTTATCCCCTGTGGAGTGATGCCATGTTCTTTATTATACCTTTCCTGAATCTTACGCCTGCGAGATATTTCATCTATTGCCTCTCTCATAGACCCTGTAATGGAATCAGCATACATTATGGCGTGGGCATTTATATGCCTGGCAGCGCGCCCCATCGTTTGTATTAGAGATTCACTTGTTCTGAGATACCCCTCTTTATCAGCATCCAGTATGGCAACCATACTAACCTCGGGCAAGTCCAGCCCCTCACGGAGAAGATTAATGCCCACCACAACATCATAAACTCCCAGCCGCAGAGCGCGAAGTATCTCGATCCTTTCCAGTGTATCTACCTCTGAATGAAGATAATGTGTTTTAATATCTATCTCCAGGAGGTAATCGCTCAGCTCTTCAGCCATCCTCTTGGTCAGGGTAGTCACCAGACAACGCTCTCCTCTATTTACGCAAACCCTTATTTCATTGATGAGGTCATCAATCTGCCCCTCAGTCGGTCTGACATCTATTGTAGGCTCTAACAATCCCGTGGGCCTGATTAGCTGTTCAACTACCTGCTGGCTGTGCTCATATTCATATTGCTTGGGGGTAGCCGATACATAAATGGTCTGTCCCGCGCGCGCTCGGAATTCCTCAAAACTCAGTGGACGATTATCCAGTGCCGATGGTAATCGGAAGCCATAATCAATCAGGGTTTGCTTGCGGGCAGTGTCACCTCCATACATGCCCCTTATTTGGGGCAAGGTCATATGAGACTCATCAATGAAAAGCAAGTAATCTGATGGGAAGTAATCGAGCAGAGTCCAGGGAACACTGCCAGGAGCACGCCGCTGCAAGTGACGGGAGTAATTTTCTACTCCAGGACAATAACCTACCTCCTGAAGCATCTCAATGTCATAATTGGTTCTTGCCTCAATCCGCTGCGCTTCTAATAACTTGCCCCGCGCTTTTAGTTCTGACACCCTTTCCTGTAACTCCTGTTTGATATCTTCAATTGCCAGCAACAGTTTATCCTGAGAAGTAACAAAGTGTTTTGCAGGATAAATATCCACCTGACTACGATGAGCTATATTCATTCCCGTAAGGGGATCGATCTCCTCAACCCGGCTAATTTCATTTCCCCAGAATTCAATTCTCAGCGCAAACTCTTCATATACAGGCTGAATTTCAAGAGTATCCCCTCGAACGCGGAATCTGCCCCTGCTAAGCTCAAAATCATTTCTCTCATATTGCATATCCACGAGCTGATGAATTAGATTATCTCTCTTCAGCTTATCATTGACCCTCACCGACATCGCAAAACCATGATATTCTTCAGGCGCCCCCAAGCTATAAATACAGGAAACTGAAGCAACAATAACTATATCCCTGCGTTCAAAGAGAGATCGAGTTGCGCCATGCCGCAACTCATCGATCTTTTCATTTATGTCCGTTTCCTTCTCAATGTAAGTATCAGTACTGGGGATATAAGCTTCTGGCTGGTAATAATCATAATAACTGACAAAATATCCCACAGCATTCTCGGGGAAAAATTCTCTGAACTCTGAAACCAGCTGAGCAGCGAGTGTCTTGTTATGGCAAATAACCAGAGCCGGCCGCTGCGCTCTCGCAATGATATTAGCTATAGTGAATGTCTTACCACAACCAGTAACGCCTACCAGTGTCTGTCCACTGAAGCCACTTGCCAGACCTGCTGTTAGCTTATCTACCGCTTGAGGCTGATCTCCAGTAAGCTGGAAATCAGAAACTACCGTAAACTGGGACATCACGACCAATACCCCTCACTTATAACAGCAGATATTACTATAAGTACAGCTTTTTTTCACCCCGACATTAGCTGTTGCAATGCAAGCTTAATCTTATCTTCTACACTCAGGTCTTCAGCATCAGGAATACTTGAGACAGCCTGTATAGCCTCCCTTGCAGAGTAACCGAGGCTGGTCAGAGCAACAACTGCATCATTATCATTCTGACCTGGCGATAGCCCCTCTATAATATCTCCTTCATACTCCAGTTTATCTTTCAGTTCCATAACGATACGGTTAGCCATTTTCTTGCCCACGCCGGGTATGCAACTAATGGAGTCAACTTCGCCTTTAACGATAGCCTGTGATAGCTGTTCAACTCTCAGGCCAGAAAGTAGTGCCAGAGCTGCTTTTGGGCCAATGCCTGAGACTGAAATGAGCTTCTTGAATAGAGTTAATTCTCCATTGGTAGCGAAACCGTAAAGAGAAAGAGTATCTTCTCTTACATAAAGAAAGGTAAAAAGGGATACCTTACTATTAATAGGTGCTAAGTGATTCAGAGTTGATATCGAGCTATGTATCCACAACCCAACACCTCCCACGCGAACGATAGCCCCATCAGGGTCTTTATATTGAAGAATACCATCCACGCTTACAATCACACCATACCTTCACTATTCAACCAGCTGTGCAGATAACTTTGCTGAATATGGCATATAGCAATAGCCAGAGCATCAGCGGCATCAGCAGGATAAGGACATTCGGGAAGTCCCAGCTGTAACCTGACCATTTCCTGCACCTGCGGCTTATCACTTCTGCCATAACCAGTTACCTGCTGTTTGACCAGTGCCGGAGAATAATAACAAATACCCAATCCCCGGTTTACCGCTGCAAGAATGGCCACAGTTTGTGCCCTGCCAAGAGCAAATGCTGAACGCACATTTCTTCCTACAAAGGGATCCTCAATCGCTACTTCTTGAGGCGTGTATTCTAAGATTACATCACACAATCTAGCATACAGAATGCGCAACCGCTCCTCTAGAGAAAATCGCCGAGCCACGGCTAGCACACCCCATGTCACACCTCTCAACGCACCATCATCCTCCACTACGCCATAGCCTAACTTACTGGTTCCCGGATCAATACCAAGAACGCGCATAGCTAGCCGTGCAGTTTTTCTAAAACGCTATCAGGGAAATCAACGTTGGAGAAAACGCGCTGAACGTCATCCATTTCTTCAAGTGCGTCAAGAAAATTCAAAACCTGTCCCGCCTTACGCTCATCATCCAGATATACTGTAGTTTTAGGCCTCATGCTAGTTTCAGTGGAAACGATATTTACATCCGCTTCCAGAGCCTGTCTCACTTTTTCCAGATCTTCAGGCATAGTATATATTTCGATAAGTCCATTATCTACCCTTGTATCTTCAGCACCGGCGTCAATAGCCTTTAATTCTATCTCCTCAGCATTAGATCCATCGTCTTCTACACTAATTACTCCTCTGTTCTCAAATAACCATGAGACACAACCACTCTCCCCTAGATTACCACCATAGCGCACAAAGGCATGCCTTATCTCCTGGACTGTCCTGTTGCGCTTATCGCTCATGGCCTGTACCAAGACCGCAATTCCACTGGGGCCATAACCTTCCAGGATAATTTCAACCAGATCAGACGTTTCCCCCTCACCACTACCACGCTTCAAAGCCCTCTCTATATTATCCGAGGGCATATTGTTATCCCGTGCCTTCTGAATAGCAAGCCGCAACTGAAAATTGCTATCGGGGTTGGCTCCTCCCTCCCTCACCGCCATTATGATATCCCTGGCAAGCTTGGTAAACAGTTGCCCACGACGAGCATCTGTTACCCCTTTCTGCCGCTTAATCTGCGACCACTTTGAGTGTCCTGACATGTCGCTCCCATCTCTATTTTAACAATGGGAAGAACTATGAGCAAATCATGCCTTCTCTTATGAATCAAAGGTAGAGATAGAAATCACTTCATCACTCCCGCCCACTGCCATCAGATGAACCCCCCTGCTGCTCCTGCGCTGAACGGGAACCTGATCCATGGGAATACCTACTATATTGCCTTTAGCAGAAAGCAACATTAGAAATCCATGATGCCGAACAACTCTTGATGATACGACCTTACCCGTTTTATCACTAATGCGATACATGCGCAGACCCTTGCCTCCTCTATTATGCACAGGGTAACGTCTCACTGGAGTTAATTTACCAAAACCTCTGTCAGTTACCGCAAGCAAATGGTAAATGGAAAGATTATCATCCTTGTTACGATCATCAACTTCAAGAGGAAGTTGGTGTTGTTTTGCTTCATCTACACTGCTAGCAGCGGGGATAACATCCATTCCCACTACATGATCATCACTAATGCGGATACCATGAACGCCTCCGCTAGTCCGAGAAGCAGATCGCAATTTACCAACATTGAACTTGATCGCATAGCCATTTTGAGTTACCAGCATAATTTCATCTGCGTTAGAGGCTATCCTTACCGAGACCACGCTGTCATCAGCCCTGAGTGACATTGCCATGATTCCATTTCTTCTAACTGAAGCAAATTTAGCCATTGGTGTTTTCTTCACCAGACCATTCCGCGTAGCCAGTAATAAAAATAATCCCTCGGAAGAAGCCTCTCCATCCGAATTCATACTTTCTTTTCTTTTCACATTTGCAACAACAACCAGAGATGTTATCTTATCTTTCAAGCTAATAGGCAAAATGTTGACCAGAGCGAGCCCTTTACCACCCCGAGAGGATTTCACCGGGATCTCATAGCACTTAAGGGAGTAGACTTTGCCATCGTCGGTAAAAAAGAGTATCTCATCATGCGTATCAGCTATTAAAATATGTTTTACCTTATCGGATTTAAGCGTCGCCATTCCTATAACGCCCTTGCCTCCCCGATGCTGCAAACGATAGGTATCAAGGGGAATCCTCTTTATGAAACCTTGTTCAGTCAAGCTAATCAACATGTTCTCATGAGGAATTAGATCCTCGTGGCTGAATTCTGTTGCTTCTTCCTCGTTTATTGAGGTACGCCGGAGATCACCATATTTAGACTTAATTTCTTCGACATCTTGCGAAACGAGATGCAATATCTTAGAGGGATTATTCAGCAAGTCCTCTAAATAGGCGATATTCTTTATAACATCAGCATATTCATTAATTATCTGCTGACGTTCCAGATGAGTCAGACGTCGGAGAGGTATATCAAGCACAGCCTGCGCTTGAACTACAGTGAATTGAAAAGCCTCCATCAGGTTATTGCGGGCGACATCGACATTTTCAGAATGCCGTATAATGCTTATTACCTGATCCAGGTTGTCTAGAGCAGTGGTAAAACCTTCCAGAACATGCGCCCTATTTCTCGCCTTCTCCAGATCAAAGCGTGACCGCCTCTCAATCACTTTGGAGCGAAATTCAATATAGCAGGTTAAGGTTTCTTTCAGCCCCAGCAACTTTGGCTGTCCATCGACCAGTGCAACCATATTGATAAAAAAGGCGGTTTGCATTGGTGTGTTCTTGTAGAGATTGTTGAATACTTGCTGTACTTCAGCTTCCCTTTTGAGCTCGATAACTATGCGCATTCCCTCTCGATCCGACTCATCGCGCACCTCAGATATACCAGCAATTTTCTTCTCTCTGGACAGAGTGGCAATCCTCTCCACTAGCGAGGCTTTATTAACCTGATAGGGAAGTTCAGTAATAATAACCTGCCGTCTCCCCGCCTTAGAAATCTCCTCAGTAGCCTTGGCCTTAACTATGACTTTACCCTGACCTGTAGCATACGCAGTTTCTATGCCCTCAGTCCCCATAATGATGCCGCCAGTGGGAAAATCAGGCCCTTTAACGAACTGCATCAACTCACTTACGGTAGCCTGTGGATTATCAATTAGGTAAGCAATGGCATCACACACCTCTCGCAAATTATGTGGGGGAATATTAGTCGCCATTCCCACAGCAATACCTGAAGCTCCGTTGACCAGCAAGTTGGGCAATCTAGCAGGCAGAGTCAACGGTTCCTTGAGCGAATCATCAAAGTTAGGAGCGAAGTCGACGGTCTCTTTATCTATGTCAACCAACATTTCCCTGGAAATCTGGCTAAGTCGAGCTTCGGTATAACGCATGGCCGCTGCAGGGTCGTTGTCAATGCTACCAAAGTTACCCTGGCCAT
This sequence comes from Dehalococcoidia bacterium, assembly GCA_018399375.1. GTDB lineage: Bacteria > Chloroflexota > Dehalococcoidia > GIF9 > AB-539-J10 > M55B177. Next base: position 3,145 of record JAGYOV010000003.1, on the reverse strand, counting down.
CGACAAGAACATACCTCAAGGAAAAATCTTGAGCCATGCGGACCATAGTTTCATAGACTGATGCATCTCCATGTGGGTGGTACTTCCCTAAAACTTCACCAACAATGCGCGCACTCTTTTTATGAGGAGTATTGAACTGTAGCCCTAATTCATTCATGGCATATAGAACACGCCTCTGCACAGGCTTCAGGCCATCGCGCACGTCCGGCAATGCACGGGAGACAATAACGCTCATAGCATAGTCAAGATAGGAACTTTTTATTTCTTCCTCGATATTAATAGGTGTTACCACTCCCATTTCCATCACCATAAAAACTTAACCTCCATCGCTAGTCTCGGGGCTTTCATTTAATACTGTGAATCCATCTAAACCGGTATCGTCATCGTATTTACTGAATTCATCTTCATCAGATTCATCCAGCTCGCTCTCCAAAGAATCAATATCTTGTTTGTTGCTAATACTCCTGGCATAAGTGCGAAAACTAGCGACATCTTTAACATGAAAGGACAGACATCCAACCTGACTGGGATGCTGGTATGTCTCTTTGACAATTAAATGCACTCCCTCCAAACCAATATTCAGAATAGCTGCATCATACTGGTTGCCACCATTAATCAACCTGATAAGCCGCGCAGCATGACGGGGCTCCACTTCCCCCAGGTAAGTCCCCTGCTCGTCCTCTGCAATTAATCGCTGCTCGGCTACCTTTAGCCGCACAACATCTCCTGTGGCCATCTTTGCCAACATATCTCCAGAAGCAACATTACGAAGTTCTACTATACCTGCCTTGCCCATCTCCGCAGCAAACAAATCAAGAGAAATTCCTTGTTTTTTTGCAGCCTGTCTGGTGAGTGGCTTTGCTTCAGACTGTGATAAGATAGCCAGGCGATCCAAATTCCTTTTGGCTATTGCATTATCGGGATCAAGGCTCAAAGCCCTGAGATATATCTCCTTAGCCTGGATAAAATCTCCTAACTTCGTCAGCGATCTAGCAAGCCGGTTATATGCTTCAACATCTGCAGGAAATCTCTCAATCATATCCCGATTCACGGTTTCCGCTTCCACCCAATTACCCTCCATTGCCAGATCTATAGCTTTCTGGCTCAATTGCCGGTACAATCTAGCTTCTTTCTCTTCTTTGTAATAAGGCACTGCCATAATTATAGTTACTCCCCTGCAAAGAGCTATCGCTCTAACATTTTAGAGAGCGCCAACTCAGCCTCCATATTCTGTTAGCTAGAGCACAAAAAAGTCAAGTTACATCAAGGTCGAACATCTTATGCAAAGCGCGAACGGCGTCACCAACTTTATCTTCGTTTATGATGCACGTTATCCGTATTTCAGAAGTCGTAATCAACTGAATATTAATGTTAACTTCATAGAGTGCGCGAAACATCCGAGCAGCATATCCTGGTGTATTCTCCATGCCTGTGCCTACAATGCTAACCGTAGCCAGAGAGGAACTGGCACTGCACTCCCTTGCCCCGATACTCTTGGCTACGGGTTCTACTATTGACATAGCTTTCACCAGCTCACTGCGAGCTACCGTAAAAGTAAGATCAGTAATACCTTCAATGCTGGCATTTTGAACGATAGTATCAACACTGATGTTGGCTCTGGTCAAAGGTTCAAAAATGTTCATAGCTATTCCAGGATGATCAGGGATCCCAATGACGGTGATTTTGGCTACGTTAGTATCGTGTGCAATTCCTCTAACCTTATTTCTTACTTCCATGCTGGCCTCCTTGACAATAACTGTACCTGACCTTTCGCTAAAGCTAGAAGCCACCAATATGGGAACATCGTATAATTCTCCTAGCTCCACCGCTCGAGGATGTATCACCCTGAAGCCGTAACTGGCCAATTCCAGCATTTCCTCATAGCTGATCTTCTCCAACTTAACTGCATTGGGGACAAGTCGAGGATCAGCAGTATAAACACCTTCAACATCAGTGTAAATTTGACATTCACCAGCCTTGAGTGCTGCGGCAATCGCCACCGCTGTAGTATCCGATCCACCTCTCCCCAGCGTGGTAGTATCCATCTCCTGGGTTACTCCCTGAAAACCAGCTACAATGACAATGTTCCCCTTTTCTAACTCACAGGAAATCCGCTCGGTATCCACATTGAGAATCCTTGCTCTACTATAGCTGGAATCGGTCCGAATACCCGCCTGAGCACCATTGAGACTAACCGCCTTATGTCCTAAACTTCCCAAGGACATAGCCAGAAGAGTACTGGAAACAACTTCCCCTGTAGAAAGCAAAACATCAAGCTCCCTGTCATCTGGAAATTCGCTGATCTCATAAGCTAATCTAACCAGATCATCAGTGGTATTTCCCATTGCCGAAACGACAACTACTATTTGATTCCCTGCATCCTTGGCTTTGGCTATACGTCGAGCCACGTTTTTAATTCTGCCGCTATCAGCAACAGAGCTACCACCATACTTATGTAAAATTAGAGGCATCCAACTCTCCATGTATCATTATTCCCATAATTTTATGCCCTTCATCCACAAGTACACCCGTAGCTCTGGCTTCGGCCTCAGTAAACCGTCTCGCTCCTTTTGCCTCAATACCAGCCCCCCATAGCATAAATGGAATTGGTTCGCCGCTGTGAGTTTGAATTTCAATTGGCGTCGCATGGTCAGGCATAATCAGTACCCGTAGAGAAGTCTCATGCCAATCGCGCAAGTGTCCCACTATATCTCTATCGATTCTTTGAATTGAATCTATTTTATCATCAATAGCTCCAGCATGGCCGGCTTCATCAGGCGCTTCTACATGAATGACTACCAAGTCATGATTCATCAACGCATCTAGCGCTCCTCTTCTTTGAGAAGCATAATCGTTATCAGATCCATCGGTGACTCCAGGGATATTCAATACTTCCATCTTCATCATTTTTGCCAAACCCTGAAGCAGATCAACGCCAGAGGTTAAAGCAGCCCTGAGCGAATAGACTTCACTAAAAGGAGGCATTACGGGAATCTGCCCACTGGCCCAAAAAAGCCAAATCATCGTAGCAGGTATATCCCCTCGAGATATACGTGCTATATTTACAGGGTGGCTACGAAGTATACTCTCCGAGCGCACCATCAAATCAACTAATTGCTTGCTACCAGATCCACGCGGAAGAAAT
>JAGYOV010000029.1 GCA_018399375.1 Dehalococcoidia bacterium | reverse complement strand
GGTGAGATCGGACGTGCTGTGCCAGGTGACCACGCAAGCGCACACCAACCCCATTTGTACCATTTTATCAACGCGCCGGTCAATCTCTCCATAAAGTTCACTCCTGTCCATGGTTAGACCAATAACGAGCACAGAAAACTCTGGCGGCTTTTTATCTCGCAGAGGCAAGGCAAACTCCCCTTTCTCGCGATATATTTCCAGAGATCTTATGACGCGGCGCACGTTATGAGGATGAATTTTACTCGCAACCGCAGGATTAATAGCCTGTAACTCGCGGTAAAGCACAATACCTCCTTCTCTTTCCGCCCTTTCTTCCATTTCCCGCCGCAACTCATCATTTGGAGCCACTGAAGGGATCTTCCACCCTTCCAAAAGAGACCAAACGTAGAGCCCGCTACCTCCTACGAGCAACGGCAGTCTTCCCCTTCGATGCACAGATTCTATCGCATCAGATGCCATTCGCAAATAGAGAGCCAAACTAAAATCTTCGTTGGGATTTACTACATCAATTAGGTGATGGGGAAAGCTTTGTCGCTCAACATGAGTGGGCTTACCTGTGCCAATATCCATATACCGATACACCTGCCGACTATCGGCATTTATTATCTCACCTCCAATATGCCCAGCTAGGCTGAGAGCTAGACGGCTTTTCCCTACAGCTGTGGGGCCAACAACTGCAATAAGGCGTTTCATTATACGGTTGTTCTCACCTGGCCTTACTGGAGCATACCAGTACTCAAACGGGATAACAGGTAACAATTAACTGAACACGCTTCATCAAACTCCAGAAGCATCTCCTTGAATATCAGCAGCAAGGCATAAAGTAAGAAACATCTCTCCTTGTAATCGTACACGCCATCTAAAAAATAATTGCTGCCTCAGTAGTTCCTATCCATCAGAAAACATACGATTTCCTTTAAAGAAACTAGAGACTCATCATCAATTTCACTGGCATATAGATGCTGTAAAGCTTGCTCATAATATTCTCCGGCCAGATTATGTGCATAATCTTTGGCTCCAGCATCAGCCAGTATATTCATTACCGTCAATACATCTCCAGCATCTATATTCCCTTGTGAATACAAACTCTCGAGCTTTAATCTATCGCCACCTTTGCTGTTTTCAAGCCCATAAAGCACCGGTAGAGTTTTTTTCCTCTGCTGGATATCTCCCCGCGCAGATTTTCCCATCTCTTCCTGAGAACCCCATATTCCCAATATATCATCGTGAATTTGGTAGGCCATGCCCAGCTTTTCTCCAAATTGGGCAAGATGCACAACCTTCGCCCCATCTCCTCCCCCCAAGTATGCCCCCAGAGAAACGGAAGCTGCTATAAGAGCCGCTGTCTTTTTCCTTATCATTTCAAGGTAGTTATCAATACTAGCCCCCATCTTGTTTTCATATTCAATATCCAGAAATTGCCCCTCACAAAGCTCCAGACATGTCTCGCTTAAGAGGCGGAAAGAGTACAAAACAGCTTCATCACTTATGCCATTTTCCCTTAACCTGAGTGAAGATAGAATAGCCAATGCAAACATTACATCTCCAGCATTTATGGCCTGCGATTGTCCCCAGATCTTCCACACCGTGGGTCGCCCATGTCGCTCAGGGCTAGCATCCTGAATATCATCATGAATCAGAGAGAAATTATGGATGAGCTCCAGTGTCGCCGCTGCTGGTAATATGCGAGTTGGATCACCCCCTACCGCGCGACAACTAAGAAGGCAGAGGCTGGATCGGAGGAACTTCCCCGTCTTTTCACGGGAGGGAGCACCTTTCTCATTCTGCCATCCCATGTGATAAAGCAAAACACCACGGAGATGTTCAGGGCTCTCGCTGATGATCTCTCTCAACTCAATCAGGACACTCTCGCGGTATAATTCAGACAGTTCAGACAGCTTACGATTTCTATTCATGGAGGAGAACTTTATGTTAACAACTGCAAATATGAATTGTCAATCGTAAACACGCGACACCATGCATCCCCAGAGGAAATAGCAGGAGAATCTCTACTCCAAGGGCTTCAAGGTCAGTATTTCCTTGGCTATCTGAGGATATTTAGCAATAAACAGCAGTTCATCTTCTACAAGGGGTTTCTGGGCTTCAACGTTGGCATACCTTACCAGCTCCAACAATCGTCTGGCCTCCTCTGCATCGGCGAATGTCACTTCCATTTTGCCCATTATATGCTTGAAGCCGGCTATACCACTGTATTCCCCTGAGCATATTTTACTCCCCGTCTCTACTAATTCCGGCTCACCTCTCCCCAACTCATCATAATTATATAGTTCATAGTTTTGAGGATCCTTCAACACTCCATCAGCATGGATGCCAGAGGCATGAGCAAAGGCATTGGCCCCTACACCAGGCTGATTCACTGGGATGGGCACTCCAAAGGCATAACTGGCAAACTTCGCAATCTTCCATGATTGGGTCAAATCAATTGGTTGTCCCAATTTATATTTATCCGCAAATCCCCTGGATTTGGTAACTGCCAAAATAACTGTCACCAAGTCAGCATTGCCAGCCCTTTCACCTATTCCATTTACCGTGGTATTGATATAAACATCCTGCCCCGAATCTATAGCACCCTTGGCACCAGCGAGCGAATTGGCTTCAGCCATTCCCAGATCACCATGGCAGTGCATTTCAAGAGGCATGTTTACATTCTCTCCCAATATCTTAACGGTTTCATAAATCGTAAAGGGATTATCATATCCCAGCGTATCACAATAGCGAAATCTATCGGCCCCATGCTCTTTCCCTTGCAAGGCAAATTTTATTAGAAAATCCACATCCGTTCTGGATGCATCTTCAGCATTTACGCATATGCTCTCAGCACCATGCGCTCGAGCAGCTTCGATAGCATCAACCATGCTCGCCAATATGTCATCCCTGGTTTTTGATCCAGCAAACTTTCCATAGATCATCTGGTCCGACGTTGAAATGGATAGGCTAAGGTGTTTTATATCAGGGACTAGCTCAAAGGCCAGTTCCACATCATTTACTGTAGCTCTTATCCATCCCCCCAAGCGAATTTTCCGCAACACCCCCATCCTCACCAATTCCAAATTTGCCTGCATATAAGTAGACTCATGCTTCGTCGTGGGGAAACCAAACTCGGACTGAAATATGCCCATTTCATCCAAATACATATTCAGCATAGTTTTTTCCAGCTTGGACAGGCCAAGACGAGCTGTCTGAACGCCATCACGGTTGGTAACATCTACGAAATATATCTTAGCCATGTAAAGCTTTCCTCATAACAACCGAGGGTTTAATTTAACACTATTTCACTCTACAAGCAAATCATACAATGTCATTTGTAGTATAATAGGCAGAGTTTTCATCATGTCGAAAATTAGAATAGGTATTATCAATGCTACGGGATATATAGGTGCCGATCTAGTGCGCCTGATACACCAACATCCTGATGCAGAGCTTAAATGGGTCACAGGGCGAAGCTCTGCGGGGCAAAGTTTGGGCAGTGTGTTTCCCTCTCTGGAAACAACGGAGCAGACTATAATGAGCGAACCTGATGATAACATTGACCTCGTTTTCTCTGCCATGCCCCACAAAAGCAGCACGGAAATAGTCCCAGCCCTACTAGAGTGCGGTATTAGAGTTATCGATGTTAGCGCAGACTTTCGATTAAAAGATGCCAGCGCATACCCAAAGTGGTACAACTTCTCTCATCCAGCGCCGGAGTTGCTGCAAGAGGCAGTATATGGTTTACCTGAATTGCACCGTGAAGAAATCATCAACGCATCGTTAGTTGCCAACCCTGGCTGCTACAGTACCTGTGCCATACTAGCCTTAGCTCCAGCAATAAAAGAGGGCCTCATCGAACTCGATATAATAGTGGACAGCAAATCGGGAATTTCTGGGGCGGGGAGAACTCTGAGTATCACCACGCACTACGCCGAAGCCAATGAGAACGTCTGTGCTTACTCTCTTAGCGGACACCGTCACCTACCAGAAATAAAACAAGAACTGGAAATGCTGGGGCACCTTTCACCCATCTCCATTATCTTTGTACCCCATCTAATTCCCATGACGCGAGGCATATTGAGTTCCTGTTATGCCAAGACCAAGATCAATCTGTCACAGAAAGAGATAGAACAGCTATACCGTGAATTTTACAGAGAAACGCCCTTCGTAAGAATAACAACTCGAGAACCACACACCAAACATGTATGGGGCAGTAACTTCTGCCTCATTTATCCTCACATCGATACGAGAACAGGTAAATTGATAGTTATTAGTTGCATCGACAACCTGGTAAAGGGTGGTGCGGGGCAAGCAGTACAGAACATGAACTTGATGTTCGGGCTCACCGAGACTAGTGGACTTGCAAGCCTGCCCATTTACCCCTAAAATAAAGGCCTTGCCCTCATCGTCTAGAGGCCCAGGACGTCAGCCTTTCAAGCTGAAGATCAGGGGTTCGAATCCCCTTGAGGGCAATTCTTATCCCCTCCGTAAGTTTCGTAAAAGACCATCCCAGAGAGAGGTTTTCTGTATGGATTATTGACCTCCTCTGCAGAATACCCCAGAGGAGTCATTTCTACCACCACTACTCCATCTGGCACCTGGAGAATTTGAGCCACCTCCCGAGCGTCAAAAGCCCCTATGTGCACTGTCCCAAGGCCAAGCGCATGAGCAGCCAGAGCGAGATTCTGCATAGCCAAGGCCACATCGAACATATACCAGTCACCCTTGTCGGTGCTTAATTCTCCATCCTTAAAACCAGACCGCCCCAATCTAGCACATGCAACAATGATTACAGGCGCATGAGCAATATCCTGGCGCACAGAATTCCACAAAGCCAGCGTATCAGCCAGTTTGTGCTTTGTTTCTTCTTTTTTGATCACTATAAATTCCCAGCATTGGGTATTAGCCCACGAAGGTGCCCACCGCGCCGCCTCCAATACAGAATTAATGACTTCATCCTTTATCGGTTCGGATCTATAACTACGGATGCTCCTTCTGTCTCTTATAGCTTTCATTACTTCCATTTACTCTCACTCCTTGAGTTTATTTCTTGTACCTTTACTTTTCCCATCCTCCTTCACCAATCAGTGGGACAAAATAACATCCACCGAGATTTTCAATTTTGTTTCTTTTCCTGCATTTCGTGACTTTGACCAGTTCCTGCTCCCAGTAAGAACCCACCGGTATCACCATGCGCCCTCCCCAAGCTAACTGTTCAACCAATATCTGAGGAATACGTGGGCTACCTGCAGAAACCATAATAGCATCATACGGAGCCTCTGCAGACCATCCCAGGGTTTTGCCTGCAATATGAACTTCTACGTTGGAATATCCAAGTTCTTGCAAAACGCGCTTAGCCGATTCCTCCAGTTCGGGAACGATCTCCACGGTAATCACTCTACTCACCATCTCTGACAGCACCGCAGCTTCGTACCCACTCCCTGTGCCCAACTCCAAAACTTTTTCTTTGCCCTTCAACTCCAGTGCCTGCAACATCAAGGCAACGATGAAAGGCTGCGAAATAGTCTGCCCAAAACCAATGCTCAGGGGACGATCATCATAAGCCTCGAAGCGACTTTCTGGAGGGACAAAAGATTCCCGAGGAACTCTCCTCATAGAGTCTACTACACGCTTATCCGCAATATGAGCATCAAGTTTCCTGATTAAATTATCTCTGGCAATCTCCATGCACGCCATTTCTTATCCTCAAAACCATCATCCAAGCACAAATGATAGTATGACGATAAGCAGAATGAAAGAACCTGCAAGAATACCTGTAAACTTCAAATCATGGCTTACATAGCTGTAATCGCGACTGGCATGGGATTGCTGAAGGCCAGGAGATACAACTCGTAGAGGAGGAGATGGAGCAACCCCCCTTGCTCTATCTATTCCCCCTGTAGGTTGCGTACTAATTGTTGACCCAACTCCAGGCTTATACTTTGGTTTACGCTGATGAGACTTCTTACTCACTTCTTTCACCTCATGCCAAAGCTAGCTTGCTCGTATATTTTAGTACTGGAAATGTATACGTGCCCCAACAACTGTTGAAGAGAGTGAAGATCAGTGCCCGATTTCAGCTTGCGCATGGCGAAGCTGTGGCGAAGCACCTGAGGCGTAATTTTATCATCCAAACCAGCCTTGGCCGCATAATTCTTCAGGATCTGCCAAAAACCCTGTCTCGTAAGTCGCTTGCCTCTTAAATTAAGAAATAGTGCTTCTTCCTCATTAAAGAGCAAATCAGGCCTGTTGTTCTCAATAAATTCTTTCAATATCTGGCCCATACGGTAACCAAAAGGGACTTCCCTGTTACTTCCACCACGTACACAAAGCAAACAATTTCGCCCGAGGTCAACGTCCTTAACATCCAGCGACACCAACTCACTTACGCGCAAACCTGTAGCGTAAAGCAACTCCATCATCACTACATCTCTTCTTGCCTCTGGAGTAGTCATCTTTGCAGGCTGTTCTAGGAGGGATTGATACTCAGCAGGAGACAATACCTTTAGCTTATGCCTGCTTACCTGAGGAGACATCAATTTCTCTGCAGGATTGTCCTTCATTTTACCAGAATCAATCATGAACTTGAAGAATGATTTAGCCGTTGCTATCTTTCGCGCCACAGTAGCCGGAGAGTATCTCTTTTCCCTCAGATTAAGCAAATAAGCTTTCAAGAGATCACTCTGAGAATCCATGACTCCTCTCATCTTCTCCTGCTCGAGATAATTCGCGAGCTGATTCAAATCATTGCGATAAGCAACCACCGTATTTCTGGAACATTTTTTCACTTTTGCCAGGTGTTCCAGAAAAGTCTCAACATCTCTATTCATGTGACTTTATTGTAACATAATGTTGCCAGATTTTGTGCACATTTTGTCTCACCCCATACCCTTGCTACAATAGAATCACTGTGGAATCACTACACTTAGAGCAACAATTGAGAACTCTACCTGTCAATCCGGGAGTCTATCTATTCAAGGACGATAAGAGCAAAATTATTTACATCGGCAAAGCTGCCAATCTAAATAGCAGAGTCAGAAACTATTTCACTACCTCCAATAGATTACCTGCAAAAACTCGGCACATGATAACCAGAATAAGGGACATCGATTTCATGGTTACTGGTACTGAGCAAGAAGCTCTTATTCTGGAAAACAATCTGATAAAGAAATACCAGCCTCACTACAACATTCGACTTAAGGACAGCAAAACTTTCCCCTACCTTAAGATAAGCCTCAATGAAGATTGGCCACGCATTTACATCACCAGGAGATTGTATGAAGACGGCGGCAGATACTTTGGCCCCTTTACCAGCGCTAGTTCGGTACGCAGGACATTGAGTCTAATCAAAAAGATATTCCCTTTTCGCTCCTGTTCCAAGACCATCAGCGGCAAGGATAATCATCCATGTCTAAATTATCACATTCATCGTTGCCCAGGGCCGTGCATTGGCGCCATAAGTAAAGAAGACTACCGCAAACTGATAAACCAGATCATCATGTTCCTGGAGGGCAAACATGATATGGTCATTAAAGAATTAACTCATAAGATGTTGCACGCCTCCAACCAAAATCATTTTGAAAAGGCAGCATCACTTCGCGATCAAATTAATAGCATAGGAAAGGTTCTAGAGGGAGAGAAGATCGCCATAAGCCTCAGGGAAAATCAGGATGTTGTAGCGCTTTCACGGGATACTGAACATGCACTTGTTGACATTTTTCTTATCCGCGGCAACAAAATCATCGGGCGTAACCAATTTCTCATGGAAGGCATCCATGAAGAGAAAGAAACTCAAATAATGACGAGCTTCGTGGAACAATACTATACTACCACTTCATACATCCCCTCTCTGATATTGTTACAACAGCCCATTGATGATATATCCATAATTTCTGAATGGCTAAAGAAAGCAAAAAGGGGTAATGTAAAGATCCAGGTGCCACAAAGAGGAACGAAGAAAAAACTAGTGGAAATGGTAGCCGAAGATGCCAAGAAGAGCCTGCTGCTGGCAAAAGCCAAACAGCTACACCATCAAGATACACTACCCGCTTTGCAGGAACTACAGGATAGGCTACAACTACCCCGAATGCCCTTGCGAATAGAGTGCTACGATATCTCCAATACACGGGGGGCTCTAGCAGTAGGGAGCATGATCGTCCTAGAGAAAGGTTTACCCAAACCAGCGCTTTATCGGCGTTTCCGCATAAAGACAATAACCGTTATCGATGATTGCGCTATGATCCGAGAAGTCTTATATCGCCGCTTCAAGAGAAATAGCGGCAGCTGGGCTATTATGCCAGACCTCGTTCTTATCGACGGCGGTATAGGACAGCTGAACGCAGCCCTAGAGACGAGAGAGGAAATGGAACTCAGCTTTCTCCCTCTAGCCAGTTTGGCCAAGAAACACGAAGAGGTTTTCATCCCTGCTCATGCAGAAGCCATACACATTCCTGCAGACTCGCCTGCTCTCCACATTCTGCAGAGAGCTAGAGATGAAGCTCACCGCTTTGCCATCAGCTACCATAAAAATCTGCGGGGTAAGGAAAATCTTATCTCAGCCCTTGACAACATCTCTGGCATTGGCCCACAGTCCAAAAGATCTCTATTGAGGCACTTTGGTTCAATTAAAGCCATCAGAGATGCCTCGACAGAAGAAATCAGCCAGACAGAAGGGATCACTGTATCTCTGGCGCAGCGAGTTAAAGAACAACTCTGCAAATGAAAGGATATCTGTTGCTCCCTGGTGAACT
>JAGYOV010000028.1 GCA_018399375.1 Dehalococcoidia bacterium | reverse complement strand
CTGTGGAGTGAGCATCGGGTAACCATGCATGAAATGGCATGTAGGCGGCTTTCAGGGAGAACCCTGTAAGGAAGAGAACTCCGGAAAAGAGTAATGCAGGATCCATGCCGTGGTCTGCTACGATTGCTCTTAGCTCTGCTATATTCAAAGAACCGGTTGTATAATAGAGAAAGCCTATGCCCAGCAAGATGCATAAAGTGCCTATTGTGCCCATAACCTGGTATTTAAATGAGGCCTCGAGGTATTCTCGTTCTACTCCAAAAGCAACTAGGGCATAGCAGGAGAGAGCAGCTATTTCTATTCCTATGTAAAGGTTAACTAGATCGGCTCCGAGGATCACAATGTTCATACCCGAGATCATTAGCAGGAGAAGGGTATAATACCGTGGTTTTGCCGTGTACCTTTCCATATACTTCACTGAGTATAGAGATGCGGCAAAGCAAATAACTCCGATGGCGGTTAGCATAAGCAAGCTCAAGCCATCTATGATGAGGTGAATTCCTAGAGGAGAGCTATTACCTAGGTCATAAGAGAGCGTTTCTCCTCTTAGAGTTGCTGGAATGAGTGCTAGGGATAAACCTGCTAAAGATGCGGTTGCCAGGTTGGCCAGAACATCACCACTTCTGCTCCAGACCCGATTGAGAATAGCTATTATCGCCGCTGTGGCCAGCGGTATAATTATGAATAGGATAGGAGAGATACTCATCCCTTGAGCCTCCTTATCTCTGAAATATCAAAGGTGCCATATTTCTGATAAAGGCGAACTGCAGTTACTATCATGAGTGACATCACACCGAGGCCACCTATCATGGTTATCAGTCCAATAGTCTGAAATATCCCTTGGCTGGCTCCTTCAGCGTAACCCAGACCAAGGAGTAGAAGAGCAACTGCCTGTACCATCAGAGATATACCGATAACGATCTTTATCAAATTCCGCTTCATTACCACTCCGTAGATGCCAACAGCGAAGAGAATGGCACACAGCATGCACAGCAGAGTCATTTATCTTGCCTCCCCGTCTTTCTTATAATGGCCCATATGCCAGCCAGAGCTGCTAGAAGAACGATTACTTCTCTGATTATGCTTAGTCCGATATGGCCTTCAATTGGTTTGGGAGCTAGTGAAGGAAGGCCTTCAAGCAGGGAGAAAGAGACTATTAAAAAGGTTATCGTAAATGCCGCTGCTGAGATCAGCGCGAAAATTTCATTGCGCGTCGTTTTTCTCTTGGGGGTGAGAGTAATATCTTTGTCTGTGGTGGACTTCAGCGCCTGGAGTAGCAGTGGCGTTAAGATGCCAAAAACTACGATGCTCCCAATTCCTACTTCGGCAGATCCAAGGAGGAAAGAAGCAATAACGAATATAAGCCCTGTCGCAGCGACCAGGGCAATGGAGTTCTTTAGCCTTTTCGACTCAAGGGCAATAAGTCCTGCCACTATTGCTAATCCCACCAAGATATCAATAGCTACAAGCATAATATCCTCTCTAATTTATAAAAGCCAGTATGGCGAACAGGACGATTAGACCCCACAATATCCAGGAAACGTAGTTTGACAGACGGCCATTGTGCCAGCTGCTTAAAATCCATCCTATGGGTTGTAAGTATTTCCCCAGAGAATAAATATCAAATGATCCTGTCTCCCCCTTGCTATATGCCCTTTTAAGTATTCCCATGTTTCTTATAGTATCGTAAAATTCGGTGCCCAGAACTCTTGTTTCGTGAGGCTCTGTTAGTCTGCCTCCTCTATTAAGGGAGTTGGTAGTTCCTTCACCGATTGTCTCTCCTCCAATGAAGGGAGGCGCAGTGCGCATTCCCATGCCGCGGCCAGCCAGGTAAATCAGGGCTCCAATAGCCAATGCGACCAGCAGGAGAATGGTGCCCGATGTGGGATTCCAGAAGCCAGTCCAGACAATGGCTGCCCCGATTTCAGGAAAACTTATTCCCATTACCGGGCCTATGAAATAAAGAAGTGGAATCTGGGCCAGGACTCCAAATACAATACAAATGAGAGCTAGAACTGCCATGGGAAATTTCATGGAATGCTCAACTTCCTTTACCTCTCCTAACTCATGAGGTTTTTCGCCCAGGAAGATGGAATGACCTACCTTGACAAAAGAAGCTAGGGTTAAAGCACTTCCCAGCATGGCAATAATTAGAAATATCCACGATTGAGCTATTCCTGCTTCTATGATGCCTTGATATATCATCCATTTGGAGACGAATCCATTTAGAGGTGGAACACCAGAAATGGCCAGCGCCGCAATCATAAAGGCAACGAAAGTGAGGGGCATCATCTTCCCTAGCCCTCCCATCTTTGCTAAATTGGCTGTCCCGGTTCTGCGTTCTACTGCACCGGCAGTAAAGAAAAGACAACTCTTGAATATAGCGTTGTTCAGCATGTGGAATAGTGCTCCGGCAATTCCTATTGTCGTCCCGGTCCCTATTCCCAGAACTATGTAACCAACCTGAGAGATGGCATGGAAGGAAAGAAGCTTCCTTACATCGTGCTGTATCATGGCCATCATCACGGCAGCAATGATTGTTATGCCACCAATAATCATGAGCAGCAGGTTCATTGAGAAGTTTAGCTCGAAGAAGTCCAGTGCTACTCTTGCCAGCAGGTATATCCCTAGAAGTTTATCTAGAGATGCAGGCAGGAAGGCTAGAGTTGATGTCGGTGCGGCTGTGGACATGGATGGTATCCAGCTATGCATTGGCATAGCGCCTGCTTTGGAGAAAGCACCAGTTGCTATTAGGATGAATGAGGAAGTGGCCATGGCGCCGTGTAAAGGTATGCTTATTTCGCTCATGTTGAGAGAGTTGCTGAGTTGCCACAGAAGTCCAATGCCTAAAATCAGGGCAAGGTCACCTCCGCCCAGTATCAGCATATTCTTGCTCGCAGCGTTGAAGATCTTTTCTGGAGAAGCGTCTCGAGAACCGATTGTGGTGAAAAGGAAAAGGGTTACCAGAATAATTCCCCAGAAACCGAGGAAAGGCAGAAAGTTGTTGGAGAGCAAGGCTCCATTTGCTGCACCCACGGTGATGAGAATATAGGGATAGTATTCTCGCAGCCTTTTCATGCCATCCATGTATTTTATGGAATATAGGGAGACGAGAAATCCAAAGAAGGAAACGAATACAATGAGGAAAGAATTGAAATCACTGGAATAGAAGTCCAGAAAACTAGCCGGCAGGAACTTCATCTGGGCGGTTTGAAAGTGCGCGTCTGGGCCGAGGAATACTATGGTGGAAATTATCAGAGAGGCCAACGCCGCAATAGAGGTAAAATCTTCCCTGAAGCGTTTGGCCTTGTCTGGTATGAGGAAGCATAGAACTCCTGTCCCTATAGGTAGAAATACTGCCCAGAGAAGCATGGCTGAGTTCATTCTAGCAATCCACCTCCTGGGTATCCTTTGTAATGTTCTCTGAGCTGCTCTGTCTCCTTCCAAGATAATTCGAGCAAATCTTTGTCTGTCATAGTACTTTTTACTTTTCCGTTATCGATCTTTATTGTTCTGTTGGTGCAGCAATAACATGGATCAACGGATGCCAGAATAAGGAGAATGTCAGATATCCTTTCGCCGATAAAGCGCGATCTGAAACAGGGTATATTAACATAGCTTGGAGCGCGAATCTTGAGTCTGTAGGGACAATTGGTCCCATCGGATTGGACATAATGAAAGCACTCTCCTCTCGGGGCTTCCTCAACACCTATTCCCTCACCCACCGGTATTTCTGGAACCTCGACTTGTAAAGGCCCCGGAGGCATCTTTTCTAGGCATTGTCTTATGATCTTAATTGATTCCAAAATCTCGAGCAGCCTCACTACTGCTACTGCGAGAACATCTCCATCAACCTGGGTAATTACTTTCCATTCAACTCTGTCGTAGGATGCATATGGATAATCTCGCCGGATATCTATATCAACTCCTGCACTCCGCGCTACTGGGCCAACGGTACACCAGTTGATTGCATCTTCTTTGCTCAGCTTTCCTACGTTTCTCAATCTGGCCAGCATTACTGGATCATCGAGGATGGCATCGGCGAACATGTGAATTTTGGGTTCGAGTTCGTTTATTGTCTTCATAATGATGGGGATGGTTTCTTCCTTTATATCCTGTCTCACGCCCCCGATCTTCATCATGGCATAGCTCTGTCTGTTGCCTGAAATTATTTCAAATAGCTCGCAAATAGGTTCCCGATATCTCCAGGCCCACATCCATACCGTGTGATATCCTATGTAGTGTCCCGCTAGTCCAAGCCAAAGTAAATGGCTGTGGATTCTCTCCAGTTCGGCTACTATGGTTCTGATGTATTTCGCCCTGTCAGGAATTTCGATGTCTGCTAGGTCCTCTACAGCGTTGCAAAAGGCTATGGGATGCGATGTAGAACAGATACCGCAAATCCTTTCCACTAGAAATAGTGCCTGTTCATATGTTTTGCTCTCGGCTATCTTTTCAATACCACGATGGTTCCAGCTCGTTCTCCAATCGATATCTACGATTCTCTCGCCTTCGACCACCACGCGGAAAAGCTCTGGTTCCTCCAGAAGGGGGTGATAGGGGCCTATGGGAATAGTAGTTCTCATTGCTCCTCCTTTTTGAGGATCTCTTGTCGGAAAAGATTTTGTTCTTCGACTGTTCTGTAGGGGAACTGGCACTTGTGTTCCCTTCTAAGTGGATATAAGCCTTCAGGCCAGTCGTCTGCAAGTATGAATCGTTTCAGATTAGGATGGTTTTTGAAGTTCACTCCCAGTAAATCATGTATTTCCCTCTCTATATATTCAGCTCCCGATATAATTTGTGCTATAGACTCGATTTCTGGGAGGGGCATGGGGACAAACGTCCTGATGGAAAGTATGCAGCCACGTTGATCAAAAGAGAAGTGATACAGCATTTCTATACCTTTTCTTGTGTCTAGCGCTGTGATGATGATAAATCTGGCACCCAAATTTTTCATGAGGTAGCTAACTATGTCTTTAACGGCATCTTTCTTTACCGTGACATATGTCCTCCTAGAAGATTTCTGCCACGTTTCCTCTATCTTGTCGGGAAAGTTCTCTTTTATTTTCTTTATTGGAGTTAGTTCAACCATTTTTCCTCTCATATCTTTGCTAGAGCTTTAACCACACCAGAAATGATAGCCTCTGGCTTTGGGGGACATCCTGGTATGTAAACATCTACTGGGATTATTTTGTCTACAGGGCCTATCTGGTGATAGCTGCCATCAAATATGCCCCCTGTGCAGGCACAGGTACCCAACGCGATAACTAGGCAGGGCTTTGCTATTTGGTTGTACACGTGTATTAGCCGGGGGAGGGCCTGGACAGTTACTATGCCGGTGACGAATAATATATCAGCATGTCTTGGTGAACCCACGAGGAGGATCCCGAATCGCTCGACATCGAATCTTGGAGTTAGGGCATCTAACAGTTCTATGTCGCAGTTGTTGCACGAACCGGTGCTGAGATGAAATGCCCACGGCGACTTTTTTAGTCCCCATCTACTCATATCGGTTAGCTTATGATTGTCACTCATCTTTTTACAATCCTACTGCCGCTAGAATTATCCCTGCCAATGATAAACCTGAAAGGGGAAACCAGAGGAGTTTCAGTGCCTGGTCGATGCGGAGACGGGGATTTGTATTTTTTATCAGTATAATGAAAAAAAGGATAAGTAGATACCAGAGGATAGTCCAAGGTGTCCAGATATTTTTTGCAAATAGTGATAGGATAAAAATCGGAACGGTGAAAAGCAACATTGACTTGGTCAACTTAAAAATTGCCAGAGTTACTCCAGAGTACTCGATAAGTGGGCCAGATGCCAGTTCCGTCTCGGCTTCAGCTATATCGAAAGGACCTTCTCCTAGTTTGGCAGGTATGTAGAATAAGGCCACGATAAAGGCAATGATGCACGAAGCGCCTTGCGTTATCATGGCTCCGTTGCTTGCCTGATAGTTCAAGATGCCCCCCAAGGAAATTATGCCACCATTCTTTACTACTATGGTGAAGGTTGCTAGAAGGAAAGGCAACTCATAAGCGAGCATGAGCTTCATTTCGCGGCTAGCTCCCAGTGCTCCGAAGGGATTTCGTGAAGCAGAACCCCCAATTATCAGTGCAATTGAGGGCAAATATAGCAGGTATATGATTACTATGAGATCGCCAACAAAGCTGCTATCAGGATATATGTTGGCCAACCATATCATTGTAGAGAGCAGTATTACTGCAGCAAATCCTACGAATGGTATCAGGAGGAAGCTTATCTTGTTGCTCCCCTCCGGTATGATGATCTCTTTACCCAGTAATTTAACCACATCAGCGAAAGGTTGATACCATGGAGGGCCTACTCTCCATTGAAGCCTGGCGGAAATCTTCCTGTCTATCTGAGTGGATAATAGCCCGATTGTCATAGTGAAGATGAAACCAGGGAATATAACCAGGTAGAAGATGTCCATTAATCCATGAGAGAAAAGCATCTATGTTCTCCTGAAGACGGGATGGTGCCCTTCCATCCTGCCTCCCAGTAGAATTGATTTTTCTCCTGCTTCATCAGCATCTCTAAAGGCCAAAGCCCCCGCCGGGCAGGCAGCAACGCAGGCTGGTTCATTCCCCTCAGCTATCCTGTCAGGGCAAAGATCACACTTGGAAATTACATAGGACCGTATATCGGGCTCGATCACTCCAAAAGGACAAGCAAGGGCACAGGAACCACAACCGGTGCAGAGCAAATTCATTCTCTTGATTATCCCATGGTCTAGCTTTTTAATAGCATTTCTGGGACAGGCGTTTAAACAAGCGGGTTCATCGCAGTGCCGGCAAATGAAGGGCAATCTGGCATCTTCGCGCAGTTCGCCATAACCAACCGTGCTCCTGTGGTCGCTGTGAGAGTAATGACAGGCTGCAGAACAGGTGTAACAGCCAATACAGCGATCGATGTCGATAAAAACTTTTTTCATTCCTGTTTCCTTGAAATTCTCACTCTTTCCGGCCCAGTTTTAAATTCACCTTCAGGTGTAATTTCCCATGAGAAGATGCTCCGTATCTCGGTGGAATATGATGGCACGTTGACTACTCCTGGCTGCAATCTGCTGGTTATCTGAACAGGCAGTGTTATTTGCCCCTTTCGCGAACATATTATGACCTCGTCTCCGCTTTTAATTTCCATATGTTGTGCATCGTCAGAGTTGAGTTCAACCCATAATAGCGGAAATGTCTCTCGGGCCCATTTCATGTTTTTGGTGATGGATCCATCGGCAAAATGTCCTGTGGCGCTGCATGATATTAGCAGGTAGGGGAATTCTTTATCTTTAACCAGTGCCTCTTTCAACAAGTCTTCGATTCCTTTTACGGGCCTGCCTATATTGAGAGATCCAGCTTTTGCAGCTTCCGCTTCTTGTTGGATTTTGCTCTTGTTAAGAGAAGTACCGA
Source organism: Dehalococcoidia bacterium (assembly GCA_018399375.1). Taxonomy (GTDB): domain Bacteria; phylum Chloroflexota; class Dehalococcoidia; order GIF9; family AB-539-J10; genus M55B177. The sequence continues at coordinate 1,544 of JAGYOV010000028.1, read as the reverse complement.
GTTGATGGGAGATTTCAGCGATGATATCCAGGTCAGCTCTGGATGCGCCAGCTGGGGCTAGAAATGGCTCTAGGGATTCCCTGCGCCCGTCGAAGAAGTTGACGGTACCGCTTTTCTCTGCCCAGCTGGCACAGGGTAGAACCAGGTGGGCCAGGGTTTCAGTTTCTGAGGTGAAAATTGAGGAAACAGCGAAGAATTCTAATTGCTCCAATCCCTGTCGTATTTCCGGTGAAGGATAAGAAGACAATAATTCCTCGCCAAAATCGAGGAGTAACTTTATCTCCCCTGATGAGATCTTGCTTATTAAGTGGGGTAAACTTAGCCAATTCTTTCCTGTACTCATTTTGAAAGCACCTACGGCATTGCCGTAGGTGAACAAGGGGATATATTTTTTGTCGCCCTTGTAATTTTCTGTCAGCAATCTGGCAAGTTGAGAGAGGATGCCGATATCTCTAACTCCCTTGATGCCGGGGCATAAAATGATCGCGCCCTTCTCGGCGTTATTGAAACCTCTAGATACCGTAGCCAGTTGCTCTAGATTGATGCCGGTGGCTCTGGCGATGTCCTCGTCAGGAAGTGATTCCAGCTTCTTCCCTAGGTCTTTGCCTTTTTCTGGATAATGGTTGAAGAAAGATTTTAAGATGCCCATGAGCAAGATAATCTCGCTTCCAGGTTTGTTTTGAAGGTGAATGCTGGCATGCCATGCCGTGTTCGTTCGCTTTGGATCTATGACGACAACGCTGTTCTCCCTTGACTTGTACTTTGATGCTATGATTTTTTTTGCCAGTACGGGATGTCTCACGAACAGATCGCCTATTATCAAATAGTAATCAACATCCTCAATTTCTTTGGCGCTGCCATTGGAGGTTATGTTTGTGGTGCCTAAAAGTTCTCTGTCGTTGGGAGAGAAACTACAGGAGATGTTATCCGTACCGATAGTTTTTGCTAGCTCTCGTGCAGCAATAATTTCTTCGTTGGTGTGGTTGGGATCGATGATGATTCCAATGGATTGTGGACCGTAGCTGTTTCTCAACTCTTTTATTTTGGAGATCAGGATGTGGAATCCTTCATCCCAAGATGTCTCCTGAAAGGTTCTCCCCTCTCGGACCAGGGGGCAAACTATCCTCTGGTTATGATTCAACAGCTCCGTTGCGTAAAGTCCTCTGGGGCATAAATTCCCTCCTGTCAGGGGGTAGTCAGAGCAAAAATCTGGAGTTGTAGCTCCGCTCTTGCTCGTCTTTATGGCGAGCTTGCACCCTAAAGAACAGAACATGCAATAGCTCTCTATCCTTTCCATTTGTCTTTCATGTCCATGCATCGGGGTAATCTTTGATCTGCTCGTAAGAGAAGTCAGCTCCATCTCTGCAAACATAGAGGTTTCCTATCCTGCAATGTCCACATAATCCCATGCCACAGCTCATGTTCTTCTCAAGGGAGAAATACATGTGGTCTGGGGAAAACCCCATTTTCAACAGTACGGGAACTATAAATCGTAACATTATGGGGGGGCCACAGCTGACGGAGAAAGCATTTTTGACATCCTG
>JAGYOV010000027.1 GCA_018399375.1 Dehalococcoidia bacterium | reverse complement strand
ATTTCTCCAAATTATATATTTCTATTATACTTATGGGAAATACTTCAGTTAACGAAATGTCACACTACTTTATTTGGACCATAGGCTGTCAGATGAACAAGGCAGAATCGCTACAAATAGCCCGTCTTTTGTTCTCTTACGGTTATCAAACCGCAGATTCCTTTGAGAATGCCGATCTGATCATACTCAACACCTGCGTAGTCAGACAAAGCGCTGAGAACAAAGTTCTGGGCATGCTTGGCTTGCTAAAAGGGCTGAAAAGAAAACGCCCACTGCTCTCAATTCTGATCACTGGCTGCTTTGTCAGCCCCAATATAGATGGCTTAAAGACACAGTTTCCACAGGTCGACCTTTTTTTTCGCCCAGGAGACTACTCCAAGCTAATTCACTGGTTACAAGAAAAAGGGTTATCCGTTGTCACAAAAGAAGCCAATTTCTCCCTTTCGCATTCGCCATGCGCCCTGGTCTCCATCATTCAGGGCTGCAATAATTTTTGCTCCTACTGCATCGTTCCTTACAGGCGAGGAAGAGAGATAAGCTATCCCATGGAAAAGGTATTTAAGGAAGTCCGTGAGGTAGTCCAGCAAGGTGCCAGAGAAGTAACATTACTGGGTCAAAACGTTAATTCATACGGGCATGACTTGCCGGGAGAGGCCGATCTGGCGAGCCTTCTTATCAGATTGAACAATATCAATGGACTAGAGAGAATACGTCTCTTGACAAATCACCCCAAGGATATGAATTTGAGACTCGTAGAGACGATGGCTTCTCTGTCCAAGGTATGCGAACATATTGAGTTGCCCTTTCAGGCAGGCGATGACGATATACTGCAAGCAATGAGACGGGGATATACCATAGAGCAATACAGGGATCTGGTCCGCAGCATTCGTAACATGATTCCCAACGTATCTTTGAGCACCGACATCATCGTTGGATTCCCCGGCGAAACGGAAAGACAATTTGAACGCACTCTTTCTATACTGGAAGAAGTTAGATTCGACGTAGTTCACACAGCAGTTTACTCTCCCCGCCCGAATACCATAGCATGGCGCAAATATAAAGATGTAGTTCCACCAGAAACTAAGAGACGAAGATTCGTCACTATTGAGAAGCTACAAACTGAAATAGCCGGCGAGATAAATGCGCAACTTCAAGATCGAACAGTAGAGATATTAGTCGAAGGCAAAAAGAGGAACAAATGGTACGGGCGCACCAGGAATAACAAGCTAGTATTTTTCCAGAGTGATGCCGATCAACTGGGTAAAATGGTGAAGATAGAAGTTAACGCAACCAGTCCCTGGGCGTTACAAGGCAACCTCAAATATACTATAATATAGATCGTTAATAATACATTACAAAGGAGGTTGGTACTTATGGAAGGCATTGCCCCAATGATAATATTCCTGGTGTTGATATTTGCCATGATGTATTTTTTCATGATCAGACCACAGCGCAAGAAACAGAAAGAATTCCAGAACCTGATGAGCTCGCTGAAAAAAGGAGATAAAATAGTTACCGCTGGTGGTATCTACGGGCAAATTGAGAACATCAACGACGAATCAGCAATAGTAAAAGTGGACTCAGGAGCAACGCTAAGAATAGCCAGAGGCAGTATCGTTACCAAGCAAGGCACCCAGATAGCGAAATAAGACAACAGCCTCCTATTAAAGAAGGTGGTGATTCTATACTAACATCCATGATGTGAAAGATAAGCTGGATCGCGATAGTGTATCTTCCCCTTAATATCTTCTCTCTTCTCCAGTTATTATGGTGCCCGGATAAACTCTATCCGAAGAATTTCCTCAGTAGCGTCATTAACCTTAAACCTATCATCAATGCGCCACCCCACCACCCATATAATCCTGTGCTGCGCACAAACTAGAGGGATACTATCCCGCAGAGAACGCGGTATCTTAGCATCAATCATGAACCTCCTCAACTTCTTGGGCATATCCATACCAAGAGGGTGAAATATATCCCCTTGTTGACGCTGACGCACAGAAAGTTCAACTCCCGTTTGCTGTAAATCAAACTCGGCAACGAGTTGCTCGCCCGCTGAGTTTCGATGCCCATTTCCCCAAACGGGGCCATCTCTCCCAGCGCGCAACAAAACGCTGACCACCACTCTCCACTCAGGCAAAAGCACTTCCCCTGGCACTTCAAGGGGTGTTTCTCCACGCAAAGGGACAACAGGACGGCAAGGCAGAGAAGATGCCTGCAATATAATCTTGCCATACTCCATTCTGCAGGCCAGCCCACGAGGTAAGGCAAGCCTCTTGCCCGTCATCTTGTTCATAAACGCCCTTATCAAATCAACGTGCTTTAATTCGATATCCCGATCATCCCCCAACACCGTTGAGATACTCATTCGGATAATTTGCCTCTGTAAAGATACGGGTAAATCATAGACCTTCGCGCTATCGAGGCAAACATCACTGCCATCCTGCCATGCCACATCACCCCACAGCTTAAGGGCCTGTTCTTCCATGAAAGATTTTTCCTCTCCGGCCAAGTCAGCCAAGCGCAGCAATCCTTCATCCACATTAGGATTATATTTTCGCATCAACGGCAACAACTCAAGACGGAGGCGATTGCGAAGAAAAGATAGAGACATATTGGAGGAATCCTGCCGCACATCCAGCCCATGTTTCTGACAGTAGATCTGTGTCTCCTCTCTGGTAACATCCAGGAGTGGCCTGACCAAAAGCAATTTGTCCTCCTGCGACGATAATGGATCATGCAGATCATAAATCATGCTAGAAGAAGGCTTCAATCCACACAGACCAGAAATTCCCGCTCCCCTCAATATATGCATCAAAATAGTTTCCACCTGATCATCTCTGGTATGCCCCACAACTATTCTCCTGGAGCCAATGCCCCTGGCAGTTTCTGCAAGAAAGTAGTAACGCAACTCCCTCGCCGCCTCCTCAAGGGAACATTTATTCCTCGACCTGTAATCAGAGACATCCCGTTTGCCAATTGTAAAGGGAAGAGAGAGGTGCCTGGCCAACTCAGATACATACTCGGCATCAGCATCGGATTCCTCTCCTCGGAGAACGTGATTCAGATGCGCTACGTGGATCTCCACGCCAAGCTTATCCCTACACCGCGCCAGAAGATGGAGCAAACACACCGAATCAGCTCCACCTGATACAGCAATGAGCAATGATTCTCCACCAGTTATCAGGCCATGCCGATGAATAAAATTTGCCACCCTCGATTCCACATCTACCACGCTAATTATCCTCTACCCACACACATGGAAGTAACGATTCAAAAATATCTAACGATTCACCTCATGGTAGCTGACAAATTTATCCAGAGCACAAACAGCGCGCTTCATCGAAGAATAAACGGGAACTCCTCCAGCGATCAATTTTTGTTGTAATTCAACGCTTAACTTCAACATATCTTCAGTTCCATCAAAGGATAGGACAGTTACCAGAGGTTTCGAACTCCCCGTTTTGAAATCCACGATAGCTTCAACCTGTTTTTCCAGCGAATCACTTCTCCTGCTATTGAGAACTGAAATGACCAGAGATATATCAACGACCAAAAAATCCACTCCCTCATAACCATCCAGCACCTTGAGCGCTTGAGAAAAAAGCACGGGATCCCAGGACATCAAATATGAGTCAACGGGATTGCGAATGCTCGCTCCCTCCCTTGGAGTAAGCTCAAGCAACTTTTCCCTGACCTCAGGAGAAAAAGGTGGTACGGAAAATCCGTAGCTTTCACAAGAATCGGCAGCTTGTACGCTTCTTCCACCGCTGACACCTACAATGCCCGCTCTCCTGCCACGCACCGGTTTGAGATAAGAGAAAGCAATCATGAGATCCATCATTTCGTCCAGGTCATCCACCAGCATAGCACCCGTCTGCCTGCAAATAGCCCGCCAGATCGATATGGCCCCGGCGAGAGAGCCCGTATGTGAAGCAGCCGCCTGACTTCCCGATATAGTACGGCCACCCTTAAGTATCATCGTCGGCTTGATCTTTGCTACCCGTTCCAATTCCCGAAAGAAGCGTTTCCCCTGCTTCACCCCCTCAATGTAAAGCCCTATTATCCCGGTGTCAGCATCCCCTGCAAGGTAGTTCAGAAAATCGCTTTCGTTCAAATCACAGGCATTACCATAACTTACACCTTTACTAAAATGGATTCCCCTGCTGGCACCTATTTCCACCAACTCCTGTGAATTTCCTCCGCTTTGAAAGATAAATCCTACTGGGCCACTTCGAGCCATGTGCGGCACAGTATTGAGAATGGTCAAGCCCTGAGCAGGATGATAAATCCCCAGACAGTTCGGCCCTATAAGGCGCACTCCTCCTCTACGGGCAATTTCCAGCAATTTCTTCTCTAGCGCTATTCCATCCTCTTCCCCTGTCTCGCTGAACCCCGAAGTGAAGAACTGGACAGACTTAACGCCTTTATCAACACAGTCACTCACAAGCTGTAGAGTAAGAGGAGCAGGAAGACAACAAATAACATAATCGACAGGCCTGGGGATATCAAGAAATTTCTCATAAATCTTCAACCCTGCAATATCACCACCTTGGCGACCAACAGGGAAAAGATCGCCTCTATACCCAAACTCCATCAAAGAAAATAGATACCGCTGACCCCAGCTAGCTTCATCCAGAGAAACGCCCACCACCGCTACCGAGCGAGGGTGGAATATATTCTCCAATTCCTGTTTGTCAGAAGAACTATTGCCTCGAACCATTTTAATCTAACACCAATTGCAATAATCTCACGGCTAACACACATTTCCCAACACCAACTTCGTACGATGAATAGAATTTGGTTGTTGTGAGAACCCCAACGCAGCTGCCACCTCTTCTGGCCGGACATTTCCTCTTGAGCCACAAGACAACCTCATCCCCAAAACATGCTTGCCACACGACGGCATTCCACTCTCACCATTACTCAGCGATGCATAATCTCTTTCCCCTTCTTCCAATCCCTCCATGCTCCCTACCAACCATATAGTATCTACCAAAGACCGCAAATTATAAGATCTCTCTTTCCCCCCTCTAGAATGATGCCAGGGGATCTCTTCACTTCTTAGCAGCGCTTGAATGGCCTTCTCTATTTCCTTATCTTCCTTTTCTACACTCATAGTAAGATGGTATTCAGCAAAAGCGACCACGGACTGCAGTGAAGGCAGACCTTGCCCTACTTGCCAAACATCAAACAATTTAAATCCCCGGAGCAACTGCTCTCTTACTCCCATCAAAAAAGACTGCGGTGGTAGCCAACGATCCAACCAGACATCCATCAGTTCCGCCTCGCTGGTTACTCCCACGGGCAAAGGTGCTGCCACGGCAATGCGAGGATGGGGAGTAAATCCCTGAGAATATAGCAGGGGGACCCCGGCGCGCCTCAATGCCCTCTCCCAAAAGCGCACAATGTCGAGATGTGAAATAAATTTAACCTCTTCTCCTCGACCAAAGCTAAGGCGCAGGCGCTGCATCACATTTGCTCAGAACTATTTCACACTGAGATCGTCAGACGATTTACGACCAAGAAAACAAAAACCCACTACGCATGAAAGAGATAACTCCAACTGCTCCTCCACTCTACCAGCAGACAAAACCTCCGCTAGGGCGAACAACCGGTCACACATACTGGCTTCAAGCTGGCCCATAATATCATTGCTTCTTGAACCTGTCAAAAGAACGACATTCTAAATGGACATACAGGAAACAACGCGCAAGGATATCACAGTAAGAACACGATGATCACAAGCTTATTACAGTATATAATATACGTTATAAGTGAGAATACGAACCTTATTTAAAGTGGCCCCCTTCCTTCACCTAGCTAGGTATAGGTCTGGCGGAGTGAAAAAGAATGGAGAATGAAACAGAGAGATTGCCTATACTACGAATAGTCCACGGAGACATAAGCAACGCTCAAGATACCGTAGCCAGAGAAATTACCCTTACTGTTATTCTCAACAACAGGATTAACGCCAAGTTACTATGTTCCCCTTCCAAGATAGAATATCTGGCCGTTGGCATCCTCTGCTCCCAGGGTTTACTGAAGAGCAAGGATGAAATCAAGAGAATGGAACTTGATCAAAAAGAAGGAATAATATACATTGAAACTACCCAGGAAAGAAGCCTCTCCCCTCATGTACAGCAGGGAACCATTATAGCAAACCACCTAAAAATTTCCCCCAGGCAGATTTCTTCCCTAATGAAAGAGTTCATATCGCGATCCAGCACTTTCAAAGCCACAGGAGGCGTTCACAGCGTTGCTCTATGCAAACGAGACGATATCATCATATTCAGCGAGGACATCAGCAGACAAAATGCTACCGATAAAGCGCTGGGTGAATGCCTAATAAGGAACATACTCCCAGAAGAATGCTCAATAGCCACCACTTCCAGAGTTTCATCAGAGTTACTCTTCAAGATAGCCCGGCAAAACATCCCCATAGTTATCTCTAAGGCAGCCCCCACTAATCTGAGCGTGCGCCTGGCCGATACAGCAGGGATAACTCTCATTGGCTTTGCTCGAGAAGACAGAATGAACATCTATTCACATAGCTGGAGAGTTATCACCGCCAGAGAAACATAGATAACTCAAACTTCGATAACATCCATCTCCTGGCTAGAAGGCATAAATATCCACATAATTGTTCTCCCCCATACACATACATTATAACGGCCAACAATTTAAAATAACCCTGATAAACATTACGTGGACACAATGGACGCATAACTTCAATGCGCTATAGAAATTGTTGTAGCCTCCTATACAAAACTATTGCCAAGTGCTTTAGATAAATAACAGCCAGTTGCAGATACGGCACCATTTGCGCTTCAGAAAGGTGGATGAGAAAGCCCTCATGAAAGATAGAAACTTGATCTGCACGATTAACCACAATTGACTATCCTCCCGACAAGTTAGAAAATTCACTACAAAGATAGTATACTTAAATTCCAAACCATGCGAAAGGAGTACCAATGGACGAAGTAATAATTTCCAAAGCTATAATTGACAGCTATACCAAAGATCTCCATGATGTTATGGAGATTCAAGTAGCCATAGCTGGAGCAGGGCCAGCAGGCATGTGTGCCGCTTACTACCTGGCAAGGAATAAAGTAAAAACTGCCATTTTCGAAAGAACTTTGAGCATTGGAGGAGGCATCTGGGGCGGGGGAATGATGTTCAACAAGATAGTTGTTCAAGATGAAGGCAAAGAGATTCTGGATGAGTTCGGCATCGATAGCAATCAATACCAAGAGGGCTACTACGTTGCCAGCGCAGTAGAATTAGCCTCAACGATGTGCTCTAAGGTAGTGAAATCAGGAGCCAAAATATTCAACTTGTTTGATATCGAAGATGTAGTTATCAGAGGGGATAACAGGGTAAGCGGGCTGGTATTGAACTGGAGTCCTGTGACATCAGGACATCTCCACGTCGACCCGTTAACCATAAGAGCAGGGATGGTAATAGATGCTACAGGACATAGCTGCGAAATATGCCAGATGGTTACCAAGGAAATGGGGGAGACATTAAGGACTCCCACAGGAAAGACAATGGGCGAAAAAGCAATGTGGGCTGAAGCAGCAGAAAAATGCGTTGTAGAAAACACCAAAGAGGTATTCCCTGGGCTAATAGTTGCCGGAATGGCGGCCAACGCAGCTTTCGGTTCGCCTAGGATGGGGCCAATTTTTGGCGGTATGCTTGCATCGGGTAAGAGGGCTGCGCAACTAGCGATGGAGCTACTCAACATATAATGACCAGAACTATAGCCGAAATCAATCGCAAAATCAGCCAGGGTAAAGCCGTTGTGGTAACTGCTGAAGAGGTGATTGACATCGCCCGCGAAAGAGGCATAAGGCAAACCGCAGAAGAAATTGATGTCGTGACTACGGGGACTTTCAGCCCTATGTGTTCCTCAGGAGCTTTCCTCAATACGGGGCATTCCAGACCCAGGATAAAGCTTGGAGGAGGGAAGGTATTACTTAATGATGTCCCCGTTTACACAGGACTTGCTGCCGTAGATATATTCCTCGGCGCTACTGCACTCCCCGAGGATGATCCCAAGAACAGATTTCATCCAGGTGAATTCAATTATGGAGGCGGTCACGTCATCGAGGAACTTGTAGCAGGAAAAGATATCAAGTTGGAGGCCACTGCTTATGGCACAGACTGCTACCCCAGAAAGAAATTGGAAACCTGGATCAACATTACAGACATCAACAACGCCATTTTATTCAATATAAGAAATGCCTACCAGAATTATGAGGTTGCTACCAACTTATCGAATAAAACCCTCTACACCTACATGGGAATACTGAAACCGAACTTGGGCAATGCCAACTACTCTACTTCAGGACAGCTATCTCCTCTGCTAAATGACCCTTACTATAAAACCATCGGCATAGGAACTCGAATATTCCTGGGGGGAGGCATCGGACACGTTGCCTGGCATGGCACCCAGCACGACCCCAGCGTCCCCAGGGGAGATAATGGCGTGCCCACAAGGCCTGGAGCAAATCTTGCTCTCATTGGAGACATGAAACAAATGCGCCCTGAATGGCTCTTAGGAACAAGCATGCTTGGCTATGGCTGCACTTTGACCGTGGGCATAGGCATTCCCATCCCCATACTATCCGAAGAAATCTTACAGTATACGCTGGTAAGCGATGCCGATATATTCGCTCCTGTTCTGGAGTTCTCCGAGGATTACCCTCAGGGCAAATCAGACATATTGGGTGAAGTGAGCTACGCTCAGCTCAAGAGTGGAAAAATAGAAATTCAGGGAAAGAGCGTGCCCACTGCTTCACTTTCCAGCTATCCCAAGGCAATAGAAATAGCCCACACGCTGAAGATGTGGATACAGCAAGGCAAATTCTTACTTGCTGAGGCAGCTGCGCCAATACCAGGGGTTGATTCGGGGGTAGTATCCAGAGCCCTCAAAGAGAGATCCCTGACGGAATAACTTACTAAATGGAAATATCAAAGAGAATCGT
>JAGYOV010000026.1 GCA_018399375.1 Dehalococcoidia bacterium | reverse complement strand
CCATTTCCATTATCTGCATTCTTCTCACAGAAAAAGCCAACTGCTCTTTCGCGCTGTTCCTTCAAACTTGCACACAAGCGCAACACATGAGAGGGAACGTTCAAACTCTCTACTGCTATCTCATCAGCTCCTTCCGTCTCCAAGCCAGAAAGTGAAAAGCATAACTCTTTGCCCTTGCTATTACAATATATTGGCCGTAGTTCACGATCCAAAATAACTATACCCCTGGGGAAAAGCTCCACAACGTCAGACAGGACATGGCTCTCATGTTTCATCCTGGAAAACAGCAACGCGTTCTGCACGGCAAGCGCAATGGATGGCGCTACCATTTTAGCCTTCAACAGGTCATCATAAGTAAAACAAGGCTCACCATTCCCACGAATGAGATTCACCGTCCCATAGAGGTTAGCACCATTGCGAAGGCAAATGATCATTTCCTCATTTATGTTCTGAGACTGCTGAAACTCAAGGTAATATTTCAGCTTGAGCCATTCACTGCGCGGCAAAATATCATGATTTTTGAAAACGAGTTTGCGGCCGTTCAGCGACTCATAATATACGGGATCGTAGAACCAGTATGTCCGGGCATATTTAACGCCCAGTTCTTCCTCGATATTAAAGGTAACGACATCGGTGAGATCCAGTTTCTCCCAACTGCTATCTACAGCAAAGAAAATCGCCCTTTCCACGCGGAACATATCCGCCACAAGAGGAATAACTCTGCGCCGCAACTGACTGGCATCTAGCTCAACATGCGCCGCATTTATGAGATCGATAATATCTTGGCCACCTTTGGCCAAACCCAAATAACGGCCTCTATGCTCGAACCCTTCTTTCACTTATGCTTTTCCCCTAGTTCACCCTGCAACAACTCCCTCTTCCTGGTAATTCTGTTCTCGGAGAACAGAATGTCTACAACAATAACATACCACCTATGTAATATTTATAAAGATAATCGCATCGCTTGTCAAGCTTACCTTGCCAATCAACCCGTCACTCTAAATAAATCCCTCTTTCTTCAATGGCGTGGTACCTCAAAATATACCGTATTTCAGGGATACCAAAATAGTTCCATCAAGGATACAATTTAACCAAGATATGATGTAGATTGAAGATATAATATACATTGTGAGGTAGCGTTTGCTCAAATCATATCTTTAGAAGAACCGAAAACCATCACTAAATTTGATAATATGTTTGTTTTTGTAACCGCAGGAAGAGCTATTTGCGTTAGCTATCACGACAATTTGATATTGAATAGGACGTAGAACAGGGAAGTGGTAAAGATAGTAAGGAATGCGGAAGCCTGCTATGGATGTAGAACCTGTGAGTTAGTTTGTTCTTTTCATCACGCCAAGGTTTTTTCTCCAGAGTTGTCCAGCATAAAAATCTCAAGAAACAATATAACTGCAAACATCAAATGGGTGCGAAATTCAACCTGCGATTCTTGTGAGGGAGAGGATGGTCCATTATGCGTGAAATATTGTCCCTATGAAGCCCTGAAGGAAATCAAGTAAATGAATATCAATATAAGCGGGGGTCTCGCAGGTAAAATACTAAGAGTTAACTTGAGTAGTGGCGAAACTTCAGTCGAGAATACAGAAAGATATGCGAGAAGATTCATCGGAGGCAGGGCAATTAACAGCTTTATTCTGCTAAATGAGATGAATCCACAAACCAAATGGTCAGACCCCGAGAATATGATAATTTTCGGCGCAGGTTGCCTGGTAGGTACAATGGCACCGGGTGCATGTAGAATCAGCGTTGATACAAAGAATGTATTTAATAACGGGAAAGGCTCAGCGAATGCTGGTGGCAATTTTGGAGCAGAGCTAAAATACGCCGGCTATGACCACATCATAATTACGGGTCAGGCAGAAAATCCCGTTTACCTTTGGATAAATGATGATAATGTAGAGTTAAGAGATGCTAGTTTCATTTGGGGCAAAACAACCTATGAAACAGAGAGCATTTTGAGAGAGGATTTGGGCGATAACAATATAGAGGTAGCATCAATTGGCCCGGCAGGCGAGAATCTCGTAAGGGGTTCAGGTATAGTTGTCGACTGTTCGAAGGTCGCCGGAGGTTCAGGCGTGGGCTGCGTCATGGGAATTAAGAAACTTAAGGCTGTTGTCGTACGCGGGCATGGTTCGATTAATGTAGCTCAGCCTGAAAGATTCTTTGACGCTGCGACCAGAGCATCAAAAAAAACCATGAACTCTGAAGGGATAAAGATGCGGCAAGGTGATTTAGTGTTTGGTTACCTGCCTGAAAGCGAATTATGGGATATGTCTACACTTATAAGAAATGGTCAAGATGAACATTGGCCAATGGATAAAAGAATAAACCTCACCGGTATAAATACAGGTGTTCCTAAATATCAGAAAAAGTTGGTAGCCTGTATTAGTTGTCCTGTAGGAGGATTGCCCTTTTTCGAGATAGATGAGGGCAAGTATAAAGGTACGAGAGGAATAAATTTTTGGACCAATGCAGCTATGTATGCAGAAAAATTTGACGTGGATGATCCTGCAGCAGCCCTAAAATTTTATTTGTCAGCAAACCAGCTAGGCCTGGACGGGGATTTTGCTTCTGTCGTCTTATCTTGGGCGTTTGAATGCTACGAGAAAGGTTTGCTTACTAAACAGGACACCGATGGATTAGCATTGGAATGGGGTAATGCAGATGCAATGATAGAAATGGAGAGAAAGCTGGCATATCGCGAAGGTATTGGCAATTTGTTAGCCAATGGAGTGAAAGAAGCCTCCATCGTAATTGGCAGAGGCTCTGAGAAATTTGCCCTGCACATGAAGGGGCAGGATACATTTGACCCCTACAGAATAATGAAAGGGTTTGGCTTTGGAGTGTCAACGTCGCCCGTTGCTGGCAGACATTTACGGGGAGCAGTAATAGACCCATCTTGCAGTGGCCCCGCAGGCCTTGATTTCTCTCCAACTGGATATGAGAATGTGCCAGAAGCTGTCTTCTGGCAGATAAAAGCTGAAGAAATAGAAAATATAGCTGGCTTCTGTGTATATATGGGATCATTCGGGGGAGCACATGCACTTGAACCATCTGACTACACTGAGCTTATAAATTCAGCTATGGGCATAGATTTGACAGAAGAAGAAGTCATGTCAATAGCGAGAAGCTCATATAACCTGGAGAAGGCGTTTAACACAATACACACAGACTTCGATCGAAAAGATGACTATCCACCTGCAAGATATATGAATGAACCTGTAAAGTCGGGCCCTTACAAGGGATATATGTGCGATAAGGAAGAATGGGATGTAATGCTCGATAGATTTTATGAATTGCATGGGTGGGACAAAAAAACAGGTTTACAGACCCGTAATTGTCTCATAGAAATGGATATGCAAGACGTCGCTGATAAGCTGGAAAAGACGGGGAAGTTAATTCCCTAACCAATCAAAAATATAAAGTAATCCTCAGAAAATACCATATTTCAGGGATAGTCCTAGGCACTCACCAGCAATATAATAAAGATGGTTACTCAAGAAGGGAGTGTTTTGCGTTATTCACCCTTTCACTACACTTGAAGGAGGGGGAGCCTATGGCATAGAAAGTACATTGGACACAGGAGAAGCAGATTTGCGATAAGAGTATCCTGCAAAAGAATTATCTTCGATGTTGATATACGTTCATAAAGGAAACAATAAATAGAGGCAAAAGGAGTTCATTAGCGATGAGTACTAAAGACAAGGAAATGATGAATTGGGACGCAGATCACCTAATGCACTGGGTTATGCCAGTAGGAATGAATGCTGGCGTAATGATTGACAGAGCACAGGGCGTTTCTTTCTATGACACCACGGGAAAGGAGTACCTCGACGGCGCTTCACAGCTGGTATGCGTAAGCCTGGGATACAAATACAATGAGGAAATCGCCGCTGCCGCCGCCGAGCAGCTCAAGAAGCTACCTTTCTTCATGAACTTCTGGGGATTCACCACTCCCACATCCATAGAGTGCGGCCAGAGGCTATCAAAGATACTACCTCAGGGAATAGACCATTTCTGTTTTACCAACGGTGGTTCAGAGAGTACGGAGCTTGCCTTCCAGTTCGCCCGGGCATACTGGAAAAACAAGGGAACAAACAAGCACAAGATAATAAGCCTGTACAATTCTTATCACGGAGTCATGTACGGCTCGATAACCGCCACCGGTCTTTCCAAGGGATTGTTCTCTTCCGCTTTCACCCCCCTCGTCCCGGGATTTATCAAAGCCCCGTCATATTACTGCCATCGCTGCATGCTTGGACTCAAATACCCCGAATGTGGAGTAGAATGCGCCAAACAAGTAGAAAAAATTATCCAGCTGGAAGGACCGCACACCATAGCCGCTCTGATCGCTGAACCAGTTCACGGTACGGCCGGTCACATTCCACCTCCTCCGGAATACTGGCCCATGGTGAGAGACATCTGTACTCGAAATAACGTATTGCTGATCGCTGATGAAGTAATGACCGGCTTCGGCCGAACGGGCAAGGCCTTTGGCGTGGATAACTGGGGAGTCAAGCCAGATATGATGACCCTGGCCAAGGGAATTAGCAGCACCTATGTTCCCTTCGGAGCAGTGGCCATGAACGAAATGGTCTACGATGGGCTGAAAAACTCCGTTTTCGCCGGTGCCACGTTCAGCGCCAATCCTCTTTCCGCTGCCATCTCCAACAAAGTCCTGGAAATATATGAGCGAGACAAAATCTTCGAGAACGCAGCGAAAATGGGCGATTATGCCATGGAGCGCATTAAGAAACAATTCCTGCCGCTGCCACATGTTGGCGAGGTCAGCGGCATCGGATTGATGATCGGAATAGAAATAGTTGAAAACAAGGAGACAGGAAAAGGGTTCGATCCCGCTTCAAACATGATGCACGTGATTCAGGACAAAGCACTGGAGAAAGGTCTCTTTGTACGAGTTTCCGATGAGAGCTGGTCTTCAGCCAATCGGATTTCCTTCTGTCCACCGCTGACAGTTACCAGGGAGGAGATCGACAGAATGCTGGACATCCTTTATCCCATAGTATCCGAGATAAAGTGATCCCACCATGAAGTAAGGAATAAGAAAGGGAAGGAAATGAAAGTAGCTATATAACACAACCTCAATCAAAGTGAAAAGAGGAGGAAGATTAAATGCCAAATAGACCAAATGAGCTAAAGGCTCATAATTTACAAGGAAAAGAGCTGCTAAAGCCGAAAGTTGGCATGCTGGTTATGCTATTTATGGCCGTGGGCATCATAGCCGGTCCGTGGATGCCACAGATGCCTTTCTGGTTCTCCCTGTCAGGTCCATCGATAATGCTGGCTTTTCTGGCGATCGCATTGCTATCCGTCCCAATCATATTTACCTATGGTGAGCTGGTGGCCATGCTTCCGTTCTCCGGCGGTGAAGCGCAATATGCCCGCAACGCCTTCGGACGCAACGTGGGATGGCTAACCGGCTGGTTCCTGATTATGCTTTACCTGATGGCAACAGCTTTCATGGGGCCCGCCACCGCCAGAATGGTACAGGTAACGGGAGGTTTGTTCAGTCTATCCGATTCAGCCGTTGGACTAATGGGCATAGGCCTGATAGCACTAATTGCTCTGTTAAACACCTTCTCCATCGCCATATCAGCCAGAGTTCAATTTGTCATGGTAGCCATCCTCCTGATCGTCGGATGGGGAACTCCTGCGTGGTTCGTAACTACAGAACAGTGGACGATGACCAATCTATCTCCTTTCTTTGCTACGGGAATGGGAGGATGGTTCATCGCCGTCGGTATTCTGGTAACGATGGTTTTAGGTTTCGATTGTATTCCTCAAATGGCAGAGGAGGCGAACTATCCCAGGCGCAAAATGGTAAAGACCATGCTGCTGGCGGTAATAATATCAGAGGTCATGTACGCCTTCATCTGCTTTGGAAACGCAGGCATGATGCCAAGCTCATGGATATCGGAGCAGCTGGTAGTAAGCCCCGAAATCGCCCGTCCTCTGGCGGGCAACGGTGTCGCCACCATTATGAACCTCGCGGGATTGGCTGCTTGCCTCACCTCCCTCAATGGATTCATGATAGCGGGCTCAAGAGTAATGGTTGCCATGTCCAGAGCGCGAGTATTGCCTCCATTCCTGGCACATGTGAATAGATATGGCGTTCCCGACCGCGCGATATGGTTTACATTTGTAATATGTGCACTGCTAGTGGGCATTGCCGGCGAGGGATGGCTCGAAACGCTATTCATCTCTTCAGCCTTCATGGGAGCTCTGGTATACCTTCTGGCATCGGCATCGGCGGGTAAATTGCGCAAGAGTCACCCCGAATGGCCCCGCCCCTACAAGATGCCATGGGGTATAGGAATGAGCGTACTGGCAACAATTATCGCCATTTTCATCGCTTCCCAGGTGGCTCTGGGCATGCCCCCGATGAGCTGGCTTATCTTCGTGATCATGATAGCGATAGGAGCGATAATATATGGATACATGAGATACAAGGCCAAGAAAGATCCTTCATATGAAGAGGTCGTACTGACGCCTGACGATATATCTGCAGACATCCAATAGTTGCGTCAGTGAAAGCTCCTGAGGGGAGGACGCCGGTTCTCCCCCTTCAGGAGATGAAGGTTGGCTGATATACGTGATGGCCAAGAACGACAAGATGGTTTTTGCCAGGTAGCTACAAATGCAATAACAATAACCCAACTAAAGGAGGCATTTAAAAATGAGTTTGAGCAAGAAGGAATCTGAACTAAAAGAGAGCATGGGAGAGCCCGGGAGATTAATAATAGGAACCATAGTAAGCGTAAAAGGAACGTGCTGGAGAAACCAGAAAGAAGGAGATACATTTATCCTCTCGGACACGCGAACTAGCGGCCTTTGCCCACATTTGCTGCACGTCATCTACCCCTACCTGATAAGCATGACGTTCGGGGGAAGCTTCCCCGATGATGCCGCCAATCACTGGCCGGGAGACCGCCCCGAGTTTATCTGCCCCGATGCTTACAATCAGGTCAGAATACAGCTAAGACCTCAGGGAACGCCAGAGGGAAGACACGAACTTTACCTGCATGAGGATCGCTATAGAGAAAGGGGCAAACTCACAGCCGACGCTGAAGACATCGCCGCCCATAAGAAAGGATAGTTATCCGAATTAACCTTGAGGGGAAATGGCATTTTCGCACTGAAGAGCGTAGCACATCTGCATTAAAACCTTAAGATTAGGAGGAGGTATAAAGCAATGGATAATCCGGGTGACAAGCGAACTCTGCTAAAACCCAAAATAGGGATTTTGTTCATGCTGGCCATGGCGGCGGGAGCCATCATTGGACCATGGATGGTCCAGATGCCATGGTGGTTCTCTCTTACAGGGCCATCTATTTCGCTAGCTTTCGTCGCCGTAGCCTTGATAATGACCCCCATCATATTCTGCTATGGTGAGCTAGTCCCAATGCTACCATTCGCCGGAGGCGAATATAACTTCGCTCGCAGTGGACTCGGAGAGAAAACAGGTTGGCTGGTCGGCTGGTTGCTACTCTGGGTATACATCATGATACTTGCTTTCATGGGCCCATCTGCCATCCGAATGGGACAGGTGTTATTTTCGGTTACCGACATTTCACAATCTGTCCTTACGCTGACAGCAATAGGCGTAGTCCTTATATTTGCCATAATGAACTACTTCGCCATTACGTTTTCCGCTATCGTCCAATTCATCATGGTAACATTGCTGCTAGTCGTTGGTTACGTTGTAGGCATTGCCTTTCTGGGCAATCCTGGCTGGTCAACAGAAAACCTTACGCCTTTCTTTACCATGGGTTCCAGTGGATGGATCGTAGCTGCTGCTATCATGATGACCACATTCATAGGTTTCGACGCCATTCCACAGATGGCGGAGGAAGCCAAGTATCCCCGCAAGAAGCAAATGGCAGTCATGTTCGCCGCGGTCTGGATAGCCGCAATACTATATGTGGTAGTGTCGCTGGGGAATGCAGGCATGATGCCTACTTCCTGGATAGTAGATCAGCTTGTGGTGAGCCCCGAAATTGCAAAAATGCTATGGGGACCCGTTCCCTGGGTGATCATCAACATCGCTGCCCTGGCCACCATTCTGACCTGCATCAATGCCCTCATGCTTGCAGCGACCAGACTCATTTTTGCTATGGGAAGAAGCCATGTGCTACCGCCGAGTCTCGGCCACATAAACAAATACGGATCGCCCGATTACGCCCTATGGTTTATCTGCATTGTAACTATACTAATAATAGTTTTTGCAGGAGAGAAGTGGCTTGAAGTAACCATCGTTACCTCTGCTGTGACCATGGGAATCGTTTATGCCCTCACCTCTCTTTCAGCAGGCGTACTGCGCAAGAAATACCCCGAGTGGCCTCGCCCATACAGAATGCCATGGGGCATGGGCATGGCCATACTTGGATGCATTGTTGGCCTTGCCATAGCGATATCCGCAGTTTCTGCCGTACCACCAATAGGATGGCTATTGCTACTGATATACATCGTCATCGGAGCTGGCATCTACTTCTTCATGCGACATAAGAGAAAAAGTGATGAATTCTACCAAGAGATAATTTTGAGCCCAAGCGATATACAGGAAGAAGAAAAATAATTATAAAGTGTAAACATGTATAACCTGTTTACCACCAAAGGAGGAAACGATGAAATTCTTGAGAGTAGATATGAGCAAGCTTACCTGCTCCTATGAAGAAAACACCGACTATGAGGGACTGGCAGGGAGAGCACTCCCCTCCACTATCGTGTCACGGGAGATACCTCCAAATGCCCACCCGCTGCACGAAGAGAACAAGCTCATTATCGCTCCAGGGTTTCTCACCGGAACGCCTGCTCCATCCACAGGGAGATTCTCCATTGGCAGCAAGAGCCCTCTAACTCGCGGCATCAAGGAATGCAACTCAGGAGGAGTAACAGGGCACAAACTTGCCTGCCTGGGAATCGATGCGGTGATAATCGAGGGAAAACCGAAAAACGAGGATGAACTACATCTTCTGCACATATCGAAGGAAGGCGCTACGTTCACCCCTGCTGAAAATCTAAGAGGACTGGGAAACTATGAGACGGTAGCAAAACTGACTGAAACGTACGGAGCTAAAGTTGGCTACCTGACCATCGGGC
>JAGYOV010000025.1 GCA_018399375.1 Dehalococcoidia bacterium | reverse complement strand
GGAAATGAGAAATATCGTAAGCTAACTTGCTGTCTTGTACAGAGTGCGCAGGCATCGAGTACAGATATTGACTTTTGTTCTCTTTCCTTCTACCATAACTGTAGTGCGATGAATGTTAGGCAACCAGCGTCTCTTGGTATGTCTTTTAGAATGGCTTACGCTATTACCGAACATAGGTCTCTTGCCGCAAACATCACATCTCATATGTGTTCTCCTTATCCAGTTCCACGAGAAAAGGGATATGCCTAAATCATGAGTAATGCTAACACAATAGAGAAATTAAATCCAAGGGGTAATATGGTATATACATGTGACGGTAAAACTTTGAAGGATATGTTCACTACAGCAACTCTCTGGCTGGAGAAAAGCGCTCCCGATATCAATGCTATAAATGTTTTCCCCGTACCGGATGGTGACACGGGGACTAATATGCTACTCACCATGCGTTCTGCTATTGAAGAAGCAAATCAGAGCACAAATGGTGATGCTTCTCTGGTAGCTAAAGCAATGGCTCACGGAGCGCTAATGGGAGCGCGCGGAAATTCAGGAGTTATTTTATCGCAGTTCTGGCGCGGTCTGGCCAAGGGATTGGATAATGCCAGCTTTAGCAGCAGGGATTTTGCCAATGCGTTGCAAGAATCAGTACAGGCAGCTTATAAAGGCGTTATCGATCCTGTGGAGGGGACCATACTAACGGTTCTCAAGGACACAGCTCAGGCCGCTTGTGAGGCTGCCCGCGTTGATTCCTGTGACCTGGCAGGAGTAATGGAAGTTGCTGTGGAAGCTGCCAAAACCTCAGTAGCGCGAACTCCTGAACTGCTGCCCATTCTAAAGGAAACAGGAGTAGTTGATGCAGGAGGAGAAGGCTTGTACATTTTGCTCGAGGGAGCGTTGCTCGCCTTGAAGGGAGAGACCAATCAATTACAACACCAGATGTCTTCAGCGAGTGATCCCGAAATCGCCGTACAGCCAAAGCCAACGCAGCTGCCATCAAAGGTAGAAACGCCTTATGGATATTGCACCAGTTTCGTTTTGGAGGGGCAATCGCTGGACCAAGACAAGGTAAGAAAAGACCTGATAAAGAAAGGGGAATCACTGGCCATTACAGGCGATGATTCCCTGCTCAGGATCCACATTCATTGTCTCAACCCCGGGGAAATCCTCAATTACGCTACTCGTCAGGGAAAGCTACATGAAATCCGAATCGAAAATATGGACGACCAGTACGCTGAATTTTTGGAGACGCAGAGAGATAGATTGCCTGCAATCAATGTAGCCATAGTAACTGTAGTTGCAGGAGATGGTTTCTTCAAGTTGTTCAGTGATCTGGGCAACGTGATCATCGTACCTGGCGGGCAAACTATGAATCCCAGCGTTCGGCAGTTACTTCAAGCAGTAGAATCGGCCCCAACTAGCGGCGTTATTCTGTTGCCCAACAATAAGAACATCGTAGCCACAGCATATCAGGTTATTTCCTTCACCTCAAAGAAAGTTAAGGTTATTCCCACCACCACGGTGCCCCAGGGTATAGCTGCAACCCTCTCCTTTAATCCTGATATGGATATAGATGAGAATGTACGCTCTATGGAAGAGGCCAGAAAATCAATTACAACCATAGAGATTACCAAAGCGGTGAGAAAGACCCAGGTCAACGCCATGAAAATTAAGAAGGGCAAACCAATTGCCATCTTGGATGATAAAGATTTGATTGCCTGTGGAGAGAATAATAAGGGAGTTATTCTAGAGGCGCTCACAAAGTCAGAAGCAGAAAAAGCAGAGGTAATAACCATTTATTGTGGCGATAAAGCAGAAGCAGCGGAGACTGATAGCATAGTTAAGGAGATTCGCAACAGATATCAAGGTGAAGTGGAAGTGATCCAGGGGGAACAACCTCACTATGACTACACAATATCGCTGGAATGATAGTTCGGATCGCTGCCAATAGCTGTCCATGTAACGCCTCTGGATCGAATCAGAGGACGAAGATTGATAAATTCTTCCACATATTTCCTTCCTGCCTCAGATATGCTGCGAAAACGCTGATCTTACTCCCCAATGTCCCGCTACAGATTAGAGGGCTACTGCACAACTGGCACCTCTACTATGCCTTGCTGAAAATATAACGATGGTCCAGCGTAATATGACAGAGATAGATAAGTTGCAAGACATAATTAAGTTAGAGAGTAAAAGCGGTTATGCTGATAGAGCAGTGATGGGGGGGCTAAGTAAATACCTACGGACGCACTCGGAACAAATAAGGCAAGGCTTCTTTCTGGAGTTGCAAGGCGTAAAGGAGAAAAATGTGAGGCAGCGCCTGCTGTCAGACTTCACCAAGCTTACTTCGGATAGCTACAACTACGCATCTTTGCAATTAAGTGAGCGCAAGCAATGGATAGCATTCTTTCAAGATTGTCTAACCAGGCTGAAAAAAGAGAGCAATGAAAAGGAAATCCCTGAGAGAAGCAAACTGGCGGAGACAAAGGCAAAGCCTATAGCGTCAAGCAAAATTTTAGCTGATGAGAAAGCAACTCACCTATTTGTGGAAAGAGGTGAGTTATCTGCACCTATAACAGTTATCAAAGGCATTACCCCTCGGATAGCTGCAAAATTTGCCCGACTAGGAGTGAAGACGGTACACGATTTGATTTATTTCTTCCCACGACGCTACGTGGATTATAGTCAACAGAGAACCATCTCTCAGCTTGAAGAGGGCAAAGAGCAGACTGCTGTGGCTACGATATGGCAGACACGGATAGCTGTACTTGGCAAAATGCGCAGTACAGAGGCCATTATAGGAGATGGAACAGGCATAGCTCGAGTAATCTGGTTTAATCAGCCCTATTTAGCCAGAAAATTTGCCATCAATACCCGTATAGTTATCAGTGGCGAAGTGAGAGTGGGGAGAGGAAAGTTCAGAGGACAAAAGGAGTTTATTTCTCCTGAATGGGAGTTGCTGGAGGGGAGCGAAGAAAATGGACTGGAGACGATACATACTGGCAGATTGGTGCCAATCTATCCACTGACTCGAGGGTTATATCCTCGACAGGTTAGAGGATGGATAAGGGAAATTCTCAGCGGGTACCTCAACAAAGTATATGATTTCCTCCCTGCAGAATTGAAGGAACGATGCCATCTGTTGGACCTGGGCCAGGCCCTAGCACACATACACTATCCAGATGATCTCCTTGCTATGGAAAAAGCAAGGGAGCGATTAGCCTTCGATGAATTATTGCTGCTCCAGTTAAGCGTTCTCTCCCGCAGATGGTCATGGCAAGAAGAGCAGCCAGGTAATGCCTTCATTATAGATCGTGAAATTCAAGACAGGCTTTTCTTCTCCTTACCATTTGATCTAACTCCCGCCCAGCAAAGGGTTCTCAAGGAAATCGTGAGCGATTTGGAGAAACCGCGAGCTATGGCACGGCTATTACAGGGCGAAGTTGGCAGCGGCAAGACTGTAATTGCCATACTGGTTCTTATATTAGCTACATACAATGGTTTTCAAGGTGCTTTAATGGCACCTACGGAAATACTGGCAGAGCAGCATTTCCACAATATTTGTAGCTATCTATCCAAGATCGCCCGAGAGGAAGATCAAGGTGTCAATATAAAGAGCTATTCGGGTTTTCTCCCACGACCATTTACCGTTGCCTTGCTAGTAGGTAGCCTTGGCAACAATGAGAAATCGATACTGCAGAGCAAAATCAAGGAAGGAGAAATCGATATTGCTGTAGGCACTCATGCCCTGATACAAAAGAGCGTACAATTTAGCCGGCTGGGGTTGGCGATTACTGATGAGCAACATCGCTTTGGAGTATTACAGCGTTCCACTTTGCGTCAGAAAGGATTTAATCCTCACATATTGGTAATGACAGCTACTCCTATACCGAGGACCATGGCTTTAACCATTTATGGGGATCTCGACCTTTCAACCATAGATGAATTACCGCCAGGGAGGTGCGCAGTCAAGACGAAGTGGCTTAAACCAGCCTATCGCAAAAATGCCTATGAATTCGTGCGGCGTGAAGTTAGCAGAAATAAACAGGCCTTTATTGTCTATCCTCTAGTGGAAGAATCAGAATTTCTGGAGACAAAAGCTGCTACAAGGGAATACCGCAGATTATCTCAAGAAGTCTTCCCTGAATTAAAGCTGGGATTGCTTCATGGGCAGATGTCACCCGCAGAAAAAGACAAAGTAATGCGGCACTTTCGCGATGGGGATATCTCTATTCTAATAGCGACGTCGGTAGTAGAGGTAGGGATCGATATACCTGGAGCTACAGTGATGGTGGTAGAAGGTGCGGATCGTTTTGGCTTATCACAGCTTCACCAATTCAGGGGTAGAGTTGGCAGGGGCAAAGATGAAGGATATTGTATTCTCATCCCTGTAAGAATCTCGCCAGAAATAAAAACCCGGCTCCAATTGATGGAAGAAATTCAAAATGGCTTTGTTTTGGCAGAAAAAGATATGGAGCTACGAGGGCCAGGAGAGTTCTTTGGCTCACGCCAGAGCGGATTACCTGACCTTAAGGTGGCCAAGCTATCCAACAGGGAGCTTCTAGAGCAGGCCCGCCGCGAAGCGCTTGCTCTATTTCAATTTGACCCTTCTTTGAAACGGAAAGACCATGTACTTTTGAGGGCGAAGCTCAGTAGTTTCTATTTCCCTGACACCGAATGGAGCTAGTGTGTTTCCAAATTATCTGCACTGAGAAGAGCAGTTACCACCCAGTTGCTGCTATAATACGAGCTCGTACTATTGTGAATAATTAACAGAAGGCCGGTGTATTTATACCAATAGGAAGGAGATAATTCATAAGTTGCTGGTAAAGCAAAAAATACGCTTTTGTTTACGAGACGCAGTAGCCACAGCACAGGGGAAAGGCGATTTGCCGCCGGTAGAGCTACCCGAAATAGTCATAGAGCATCCCCAAGATGCAATCCATGGAGATTTTGCCTGTGGGCTTCCTTTAAAACTCGCTCGCTCTATGAGTCTCCCCCCTATGAATATAGCACACGAAATAGCCAAATATCTTTCTCTGCCAGCAGAAATCGCTCGTTTTGCCATTGCTAAACCGGGATTTATTAACTTTACCGTACAGAACACATGGCTATGGAATCAGGTAGAAACCATTTTAAGCGAGGGAGAATCTTACGGAAACCTTGACCTCGGTAAAGGCATGCGTATTCAGGTAGAGTTCGTCAGCGCAAATCCTACAGGCCCCCTCCACGTAGGGCATGGTCGGGGAGCTGTGCTGGGCAGCACGCTGGCCAATGTACTTAGCGCAGCAGGATACCAGGTTAAGACGGAATACTACTTAAATGATATAGGTACTCAAATAGATAATTTCAGACAGTCTCTCTATGCTCGCTACCTACAATCCCAAGGGAAGAATGTTGCACTACCTGAAGAGGGGTATATGGGAGATTATATGATCGCTCTAGCAGAAGATATATGCCAGGAGTATGGAGATAAACTACTAAACATGCCAGAAGAGAAGGCACTCTTGGAAATAGGGCAAATTGGATTGGAGAAGATCCTGGAGAATATTAAGGAAGATCTCGAATTGCTAGGAGTTGATTTCGATGTTTGGTTCAGCGAAAAAACGCTATACCAAGAAGGGCAATACAACGAGGCCATGGCAATGCTGCGGAACAAAAGTTGCGTAGTGGAAAAGGAAAATGCCGTTTGGATTGAGACAAGCACTCTGGGTGAGGATAAAGATAACGTCCTGGTGCGTGGTGATGGATCTCCCACCTATTTTGCTTCCGATATCGCCTATCATTATGACAAGTTTGCCAGAAGGGGCTTCCAGCGCGTGATCGATATTTGGGGTGCAGACCACCAGGGCCACGTACCAAGAGTGAAAACGGCGATGGCTGCACTGGGAATAGATCCCGCTCAGCTTGAAGTAATTACCTACCAGCTGGTAACTCTGCGGCGAGGCGGGGAAATTGTCAGGTTATCCAAGCGCAGCGGTGACATTGTTACTTTGCGAGAGTTATTGGAAGAGGTGGAGAGAGATGCCTGCCGCTTCATTTTTCTCTCTCGTTCAGCAGATAGCCAGATGGACTTTGACGTTGAACTGGCCAAGAGGAAATCTGCAGACAACCCAGTATACTATGTCCAGTATGCTCACGCTAGAATTGCCAGTATCCTACGGCTGGCAGAACAGAAGAACATTCAATATAACCAGGGAGATGTTTCTCTTCTCACCAGCGATCCAGAGATGACTCTAATTCGGAGCCTGGTACTTCTACCTGAGACTGTAGAGATCGCGGCTACAGCTTTGCAGCCTCATTACCTAACCTACTACGCACAGGACATGGCTACAGTTTTTCACAGTTTCTATAAGCAATGCAGAGTCATCTCCAATGACAGAGCATTGACCCAATCACGGCTCAAGCTCGTTGAGGCAACCAAGATAGTTTTATCCAAGACGCTTCACCTTATGGGTATGAGCGCACCAGAAGAAATGTAAATTACTGACATCTAGAGATTCTGTTTTTTATAACGCGCAGCTAACTTGCTATACCCAGCAGGCCCCTCGCGCACCCACCACAACTGTTTCTCGGAAACTGTACCTTTGATCTTCCCTGGAACACCAGCAACAAAGGACATATCAGGCACCACCATTCCCTCTCCCACCACACAAGCGGCAGCAATGATGCAGAAGCTGCCGATCTCGGCATCGTGAAGAATGGTGCAGTTCATGCCCAGCAACGTGTTACTGCCAACTACATGGCAGTTGATGATCGCTCCATGACCTATTTGAACGTTATCTCCAATTACGATCTCCTGAATGCTATCCTTCGTATTGGGCGATCCTGAATGAATAACACAGTTATCTTCCACAACGGAATTTTGCCCAATGATCACCTTACCTAGATCACCTCGAATGACAGCTCCCGGCCACACACTGGAATTCTCGCCAATTTCTACGTCACCAATAATGTAGGCAGCTTCACTGATGAAAGCAGAATCTGATAGCCTGGGATTTTTCCCATCAAAACTTCTGATCATTTTCCCTCCCTAAAGTTCAGCACTGTTTCTCTTCTCACGTTCGCTTTCATAGCAAAATGGACGAGCGAGAAAATATTGCTTAAACTACCAAGTTAGTTGCAACGTGAATTAGTTTCTAATATCTATTATAATAATATTGGATTGAATATGGTAGAGACCTCGGAAAACATAGCGGTTCAAAGCTACCTAGCATTATAAACCACGGTGAGTGGCAAAGAGCACTTGCTCTGAATTCCCAGGAACTATAGAGGTAAATTATGACTCAATTAGAATTAGCACAAAAAGGTAACGTTTCGCCTCAGGCAAAATATGTCGCTCTACAGGAAGGGCAAGAGGATAGCTTTGTCCTTCAAGGATTGCTTGATGGCAGCATAGTAATTCCCGCCAACCGTAACCACAAAACCCTTTCTACCTTTTGTGGTATAGGCCGTGGCTTGAGAACCAAGGTCAACGCCAATATAGGCACATCTACTGACTTCTTTGGATTGGAAACGGAGCTGGAAAAGCTAAAAGCTGCCATTGACTGCGGAACTGACACAGTTATGGACTTGAGCGTCGGTGGCGATATCTCCATTATAAGGAAAACTATTCTTGATGCCAGCAGTGTGCCCATAGGAACTGTGCCTATCTACCAGGCGGGCATTGAGGCGATTGACAAACATGGAGCTATTGTTAACATGACAGTCGATGATATTTTCAATGTCATTGAAAGGCAAGCCATAGATGGGGTCGATTTCATGACGCTTCACTGTGGAGTAACTCAAACGTCAATAGCAAGGTTAAAGAATGAAGGTAGATTAACTGATATAGTTTCCCGCGGCGGAGCTTTCCTCACAGGGTGGATGCTGCATAATGAGAAGGAAAATCCACTATATGAATATTTTGACCGTTTGCTTGTTATGGCTCACAGATATGACATTACTCTGAGCTTAGGTGATGGCCTGCGCCCGGGATGTCTAGCTGATGCCACGGATAGAGCACAGATCGAAGAGCTTATCGTCATTGGCGAACTGGTAAAGCGAGCCAGGGATGCCGGTGTACAGGTTTTCGTTGAGGGACCAGGGCACCTACCTCTTGATCAGGTGGAATATAATGTCAAGCTGGAAAAAAGTATCTGTCGAGGAGCTCCTTTTTATGTCCTGGGGCCACTGGTAACAGATATAGGGGCTGGATATGATCATATTGTTGCTGCTATAGGCGGAGCTCTTGCTGCTGCCGCCGGGGTTGATTTCTTATGTTACGTCACTCCTGCAGAACATCTCTCCCTCCCAGATGCAGGAGACGTAAAACAGGGCGTAATTGCTTCGCGCATCGCAGCTCACGCAGGAGATATCGTTAAGGGAGTGAAAGGAGCCAGAGAAAAGGATGACCGTATGTCACGGGCGCGCAAGGCACTTGATTGGAAAACCCAAGCAGAGATGTCTTTTGATCCAGAACTCTCAAGGCAAATCCACAATAAAATCCCCAGCAGCAGTGAAAGCTGCAGTATGTGTGGCAAGTACTGCGCCATGGCCATAGTGGAGAAATATCTATCTCGATCTTATGATCGGTAGAGATGGAGACGCGCACATAATGAAATGGAACAGAGAACAACCTGCGATTCTGTATGGATCAGCGGCTAGAGAAGCATTACAGAAAACCGTTGCATCTGGCGGAGAACCAATACTGCTTCTTGACAGCGAAACGATAAAGAGAAAAATTCGCGAGTTCTCCTATGAATTCAGGGGAGCAAAGATATACTATGCTTTAAAAGCCAATCCTCATCCTGAGATTGTAGATCTGCTCAGGAGTAACAGCTGTGCTTTTGAAATTTCATCTCAAGGGGAATTAGAATTCCTCTTCGGTTTAAAAGTTCCCCCCGCTGAAATCATGGTAGGAAATCCTCTCAAAGACTGCTCTTTTATTAAATTTGCCCATGACTCTGGAGTAGATATATTTGCTTTTGATTCCTTTGAGGAAGTGGACAAACTGGCGAAAGCTGCGCCGGGCAGTAAACTTTGTTTGCGCCTTTCCGTCTCTAACGAAGGGAGTCAATGGCCGCTAAGCAAAAAATTTGGCGTGGAGCGGGAAGAAGCAATCAGAATGTTGCTATATGCCAGGGATAAAAGCCTTGTCCCTTATGGTGTAACTTTTCACGTTGGTTCACAATGCATAGACCCCAGAACATGGATCAACGCCGTAAAGGATTGCAAGTTGGTATGGGATGCTGTAGAGGAAAAAGGCATCAAAATGCATCTGCTGAACATAGGAGGGGGATTTCCCGTTAAGTATATTGATCCTGTGCCACCTCTAGCAACGATCTCGCGGGAAATTATGAGCTATGTGGAGAAAAATTTTCCTGAGGGTGTAGAACTTATAG
>JAGYOV010000024.1 GCA_018399375.1 Dehalococcoidia bacterium | reverse complement strand
GCGTGAGTCCGGAGTGTAAATCTTCTGCTTCACCGAGCTAATAATATAATGGCGCCGAGAGGAGGTCAATTACGTAAATTCAGATAGAGATAAAATATCGTGGCTTTAGCATCAACAACAACATCTCTTCCAAACACAGCTAGCGCTACTCTTGCATACAGCAAACTTCAACAACCCTTGCTTCAATCTGCAGGGAGCTACACTTTAATGATATCGCAAAGGAACGCCCTGTATTCCGGTATCTTGCTGTTGGGATCCACTACGCGCGGCGTAAGGGAATTGGCACTATCTCCTTGCGAAAGCCCCATGTACCCCCAGTTCCACGGCATAGCAACCTGATGGACAATATGTCCATTCATGCTGAATGGCTTTGTGCGTTTGGTCACCATGGCGATAGCATTTACTTTGCCACGTGCACATTCAATCCTCACCCTCGAACCGTTCTGAATGCCCCGCTCTTGCGCCAGCTCTTCACTCATCTCCACGAACATCTCCGGCTGGAGTTCCACCAGCCATGGCATATTCCGAGTAAATGATCCCGTAAGCATATGTTCAGTCAAGCGGAAAGTAGTTGCCAGCAAGGGGTATCTTTCGGGTGTGCTTTTCCCGTCAGTCTCCCAGAGGTCACACACGGGATTAAATGGCACCGATGACATGAGATTTGCCGCAGGACTTTCCCACGGTTCATAGTGCTCTGGAAGTGGCCCATCTACTACATTTGTTCCGAAGAGATGAGCCTGATTATAAGGAGGTTTCATTATGAAAGGATAGCTACCACCTGCATTGATCGGTGGTGTACCGCCGTCAACAGTATCACCTGCCCACCTGTTAGCGCCAGCAACCCATTGAATTACAGGATGTTCGGAGTCATATGGATTACCATCGAGATCCACCGAAGCCCTGTTGTACCATATACGTCGATTGAGTGGCCATGCCCATGCCCAATTTGGATAAAGTCCGATACCAGAAGTATCAACCGGATCGCGGCGCGCCGCCATATTGCCTTCCTCAGTGTAGCTTCCACAGAATATCCAATTGCCTGAACTAGTAGAACCATCTGATTCAAGTGCGGTCAGTGCGGGCAGGAGCTTCCCCGTGGTCAGGTCATAGCCATTTATTTCCTTTGCTACCTTATGAACATCGGGTACATCACCATAGTCCCAGGAAAGCTTTGTGATTGCATCTGCATTGGGGCCACCTTCCATCTCATACAGTTCTTTCAACCTCAGCATAATCTTATCGATGATCCAAAGATCATCCTGAGAGTCGCCCAGAGCGTCTACTACCTTATACCGCCACTGCATCCAGCGAGCGCTGTTGGTTACACTCCCTTCTTTCTCTACCGAGCTCGCCGCTGGCAACAGGAACACCTCGGTATTGTTACTTGCAGGATTGATCCCTGGGCGTTTCCAGAGAGATGCTGTTTCCGTCTCCCACAAATCCATCACTACCATCCATTCCAGCTTATCCATTGCTCTCCTGGTAAAATTGCTATTAGCCCCACTTACTGCAGGGTTCATTCCCCAGCATACCAGCCCTTTTATTTCCCCTGAGTCTATAGCTTCAAATAAGGGCAACCATGAATAATCACCACCTCTCTTGGGAAGCCAGGGAAAACCATAATCATTTGCTGCGGTTGCATTATCTCCATAAAACGCTTTCAAAAGGCTGGTCATATATGCTGCATTTCCCCCTCCCTGCACATAGTCCTCCAGTGTCTGCTGATTATCCGAGGGAGGCGGAATCGCCCCGGGCATCCAATTGTTTAGGCGACCCTGCAAAGTGCACCCCAATCCATTGACTGCCCCAGCAATGCCATTCACTCCACCTCCAGCAACACCCATATTGCCTAGAAGAAGCTGTATTATGTCGTAACTTCGTACGTTTTGCGTGCCATGACTATGTGCACAGGCACCTGCAGAAACTATGATAGCTCCTGCTTTCCCCTTCGCCCCCGTTGCCGCATAAGTCCTGCATACTTCCTGGAAACCATTCTTCGGCATGCCCGTTATGCGGCACACAGTATCATCATCATAGCGGGAAAAATGCCGCTTCATGACCTGAAAGACACAATTATAGTCGCTAAGGCTCTTATCAACCTTCGCCGACCCATTTTCATCAAGCTGATATTGCCACGTGGACTTATCGTAGCTTCTTTTTTCTTTATCATACCCCGAGAAAAGTCCATCTAACTCCGCAGGCCCTTTAAACTCAGGGTTGATAAGCAAGGCTGCGTTAGTATACTCCACCACATATTGCATATTATAGCTTGCCGGGTTTCGCTCCATATCATCGATTATGTACCTGATCACGCCTCCTGCAAAAGCAATATCGGTCCCCGTCCTGAGCCGAGCATAAATATCAGCCTGCACCGACGTACGCGTATAGCGAGGGTCGACATGAATTAACTTTCCACCCCGCAATTTCGCTTTTTCTATCCACTTGCACCCCACCGGAAAAGATTCTGCAGGATTACTACCAATCGCCATGATACAATCGCTGTTTTGCAAATCCGTCCAGCAGTTACTCATCGGACCTCTGCCAAAACTCTCGTTGTTGGCTGACACCGCAGACGATATACATATCCTGGACTCATTTTCAATATAGACCATGCCCAGTGCACGCTGCATCTTGGTAATGGCATATGCCTCTTCGTTATTGGGGAACACGCTACCAACAGAAGCTATGGCTTCAGTTCGGTTAACCGTTTTCCCATCGCCATTTTTGCTGATCCAGTTATTATCACGGGTGTCCTTAATCTTTCGGGCAATCCGGTCTACTGCCCAATCCCAGCTTTGCTCCTGCCATTCAGCAGCTCCTGGTGCCCTGTAAAGTACTCTGGTCAACCGGGATTCATTACGGACACACTGACATAAAGAGGCACCCTTTGGGCAAAGAGAGCCTTGATTGACAGGATGATCAGGATCGCCTTCTCCCGACACTACTCCATCTTCATCCACCGACATGATAATGCCACAACCTACACCACAAAATGGGCATATAGTAAGAGTCTCCCCGATCTTCTTGCGCAGTGGTATTTCAAGGGGTGATGCAAATACCTCATCTACATCGATGACTCCATATAAGGCCAAACCCCCAATCCCTGCCCCGCTTAGCTTGAGGAAATCTCTCCGACTAAGTTCCATGTATCATACTCCCCCAAATAATTAGTATTTCAATATCGCGATAACATATAGAACAAACGGCAATTCAACAAACTGTCACTATTATACCCTAGCGAGGATAACGTTTCCAATGCCTCGCTACGGGGAATACCGAAAACAGAAAACAACCTTGAGGCAGCACAACAAAATCGAAGAACAACCTCTGCCCAAGCCAGAAAATTTTAGCGGAGGGGTTTGTTTGCGTGAGCTCCTTTACAGCTTAGGGCGAAAGCACGCCTAGTGGGATTCGAACCCA
Organism: Dehalococcoidia bacterium; assembly: GCA_018399375.1. Classification (GTDB taxonomy): domain Bacteria; phylum Chloroflexota; class Dehalococcoidia; order GIF9; family AB-539-J10; genus M55B177. Next base: position 5,969 of record JAGYOV010000024.1, on the reverse strand, counting down.
CGACCCTCGGTTCCGAAGACCGATGCTCTTGTCCGCTGAGCTATAGGCGCATACATAATGGAACATACCAGTCATCGCTCCAACAACTTCTCTTTGATGAGGAGCTCCTCCAACCAACAACGAAAAACCAAACTATACTATGGTGACTGCTCTAATACCTGAAACAATATAGCCACATAGAATCCCTGTTAGTGATCTGTACTCTACCATGTACTTCAGTATTTTATCAAAATTATGCCTCAAAGAACTAGATCAGATTATCAGATATCAATTAACTATCAGCACACACGGAGCCAGTCAGGAATGAGAAGCTATAAAAACCTTCTGCTAAACGACTATTCCTCATAATCATATTATCCGAGGCATAAACACCTTTGTAGGAAAATATATTGTCACAGTTGATGTGTAATGCAATCAGGAAACTATTCAACGCAATATATTGCCAACCTCTTGCATATTGGGGCCATATCCCAGTAGAATGGAGTTGTCTAAAGTCACGCTTGACCTATATTGCGAGATCATACGTGGCCTTTTTGCAAGGGATATGAGGTAGGAGGAGGTTTCATTTATGAATATTATGAATATGAAGAGGTTTGTTATTGTGCCGGCGTTACTTACCTTGGTTTTGCTTACGGGCTGCCTTTCACCTGCACCATCTGAGGAGTCGCCACAAGATGGAGCGACGCCATCTAACGAGAAACCAGTAGCTTATATTGACAATATCTCTCACGACGAAGCAACTCTGGGTACAGATATATCGTTTCAGGGCCATGGTATCGATACTGATGGCGATGTCGTCGCATACCGATGGGCTTCAAATATCGATGGGCAGCTTGCTACAATGGGGTCTTTTAGCTATTCCAATCTATCGTTAGGAGAGCACGAAATAGCTTTCAAAGTCCAAGATAACAATGGCGCCTGGTCAGAAGCAGCAGTCGGCACGATTATCATTATGCCGGAACCCATTTTTGTAGATATCATACACTTTACCATTGAACCTGAAAGCATACACCTTGGAGATACAGCAACGCTCAGTTGGGAAGTCATCGGGGCTGAGGAAGTTACTCTAGAGCCGGGCATCGGCGAGGTAAATCTAGCTGATAGCATAGATATATCCCCTGAAGAAAACACGACCTACATCCTCACCGCAATTCGTGGCGAAGAAGTCGAGTCCGAAGAGGTGGAAATAACGGTTATTGCTCCTGATGAATATTCTAAAAGCCTCATAGCAATTCCTTCAGAAAGCTCCAGCATTTTCTTCGGAGATCCTCCGTTCGTATGGCCTCCCGGCGCGGGCATATCAATTGGTGACTACTCCACTAATGTGCCGGTGCAGGGGTTCGCAAGCTTTGACATATCCGACATTCCATCTGATGCCACAATTACAAGCGTTGAAGTAGATTTCTCGAACTATACCGTTGGTGGCACTCCCTTTGATGACCTTGGCTGCCTGCGATTGTACCCTCAAGGCTATGGAGAGCTGGACAGCGATGATTTCTTCACTGCTTCACCTACAGGGGCCGTGCTGAAGTACTGCTCAGAGGCAGCTATCACACCACACGATAGCGATGGTATGCGCGAAGCTATTCAAAATGCCGTTGGCCACAACCGCTTCCAGGTACGTTTTCAGTTTAATGAATTGGATACCGACCATGAAAACGATCAAGACTATATACACTGGGAATGCGTCGGCTTGAAATTGAACATTTATTATGAGTCCTACGAGTGATGTCATACTGTTACTCCACCAGGATAGAATATTTCGCGCAACCTAGAGGGAGATAGGTCTTAATACATGCAGACTTTCCTGCCATACCCTGATTTTGATAGGTCAGCCAGAGTTCTGGACCGCCAGCGGCTGGGCAAGCAGAGAGTCGAAGCGTACCAGATCATCAAAGCTATAACCACCGGTGGCGGCTGGGCTCACCATCCAATAGTGAAAATGTGGGCAGGATTCACAGATGCACTCAAGGAGTATTCGAATGCGATGGTAGAGGAATGGATCAGGCGCGGCTATCAGAACAGCCTTAGAATATATGACCTCACAGGATTCAAGGTGGCGTATCCATCTTGGCTTGGCATTGCCGAGTTCCATGCTTCACATAGAGCGGCATTGCTGGCCAAGAATTACCAGCATTACTCGCAGTACGGGTGGACCGAAGAGCCCAAAATCAGGTATATCTGGTTTGAGAAAGGATAGTACTATTTTAGCCATCGTTTTCAACAAAATTCCTCCCAACGTTTGCACAAAACCTCTATACAGATACACAACACAAGCATCGCCAGAGCCATGCCCACAACGAAATGCAATGTTCCCTCCCTATTTTCCCATACCATACATGGAGCAGCAAGAAGGGAACATTTCAGCTCATCAACGCGCCTAAACCGACTTGTGCAAAGAATCATAATATGGCTACAATTAACTCAATAAACGCGGAAAAGGCGCCGGTAAATGGGAAAACTTAGATTCACATTTGATGTTAAGCTCTGCTATCTCTCTTTATTCATAGCGGTAATGCTCGCCTTACTATTGCCCGCTCATGCTCTAGCACAGGATTTTAAAGATAGCCTGACGATAAGATACGTAACAGGCCGCTACAACAGTGAACTGGTACCAGGGGAAAGTGAAACAGTCTTTATGGAGATCGCCAACACCAGCGACGACCCCACATCCAACATACTGTTCACCTCCGATGCTCCCGAAGACTGGGCGATCGAGTTCAACCCGCAGGAAATAGAAGTACTCAGTGCGGGCAGCTACCAGACAGTAGAAATAAGCATCACTGCTCCACAGAACGTTGAAAAGGGGGATTACTCCGTGATAGTTATCGCCGATTCCGATGTTGGGCGCAGGGTGATGAGCATCTTCTTCAGGGTGGAGAAGGGAAACAGCATATGGGTATGGGTGGGGAGCGCACTGGGAGCGCTGGTCATTGCCATATTCGTGGTTATCTTCAAGCGCTTCGGCAGAGATTGAATACCTAATAATCAGGGAGGAAATATGATTGAACGAGTTCATGAACATATTGTCAGCGAACTTAACACTAATGCCAGAACAGATACCATTTTTGTACTTACGGCAATTGTCCTTAACCTGATAACGCTTGGGGTCAATTCAGGGATGGCCTCTGCAGGTAACGATAATACTGCAACAATTGTAATGTTTACCTTTGTGGTGCTTATCCTGGTAGTAAATTTCGTAGCTGAAATTGGACTGATACGCGGCAGACAGATGAGAAGGAAGCTACTGGATGGGTTATTGAAGATGTATAAAGACCAGGGAGTAGAAGGCTATTACGACGCTTCGCTTATTGGCGATTACAAGATCAGGTACAATCTCTTTATGCTGGCAGTGTTGGTAACGGGTATTATCGCCATAGTTATACCTTTTACGATCAGGTAGCAAAGTACAACAAGGCAAATTATATATAATAGCCCGCTCTCATTATATCCACCGCGAGCCATGTCTCAAATCCTGAACGCAGGGCACAAAACAGCATAGACTTGCCTGTACGGCATTATGGAGCATAGCAGCAAGAGGCATCACAATTAATGAACTATGGCAAAGGAAATGCAAGCTTAGCGCCAAGCAGGCTTTAACGAGGCCAATTAGTGCAATATAAAGCAAAGAGCACGATTTGTCGCTCCCTTTCTATGCTGAGATACCGAGTAGAGACTCGTATTGGGGTGAGTGGAGGGATTCGAACCCTCGATCTCCAGGGCCACAACCTGGCGCCTTAAGCCTCTGGGCAACACTCACCGCAAGCAAGGTCATTATACTGAGAATAAGGGCCTCTTTCAACTTACATGGGAAATGTGCCATATATATGAGGGCAGGGAGCTTTAACGAAAGAAAACGCGCCTCTTCTTGAAGTAGAAACCGGCTCCCAGCCCCAGCAAGAGACCTCCGAGATGGGCTTGCCAAGCTATCCCCGAGAAGACAAAAGAAAGCAGCAGGAAAATGATAACTGCCACCCAAAGAGGGATGGGGACAGGAATAGGAATGATAAAGACTCTCAACTTGGGGGCCAGCATCACCAGAGTACCACAGAGAGCGTAAATAGCTCCCGAGGCCCCGACGCTGATGACATAGGGTGATGCCAGTAAAAGGAAAAGTATGTTCCCCGCTATACCTCCAAGTAAATAAAGGACAAGAAATCTCCCCTCACCAACCAGCTGCAATACAAACCTCCCCAGGAAGAAGAGACTTATCATGTTAAAGAGAATATGTGTAAAGCCACCATGGACAAACATATTGGTTACGATGGTCCAGGGCTGAGAAGATAAACCTGCTCCACTCAAGCCAAGCAACTCATACACTCCTGCCGGCCGGATCAACGTGATTATGAAAATCACGAAGTTTAAGGCTATCAAAAACCACAGAGCATTCATGTTGACGTTCTGATAGTAGCTTCTCATCTCTCCTATTTCTCTTATAAATTGATTGACAGCATCGCAACTCACTATAATTTAAATCGTGGAAATATACAAACTACACGAATGGCAGGTGAATTACACGCGAGCCAGAGAAATACAAAAGCAGCTATCTAAAAAAGTAATATCTGCAAATACAGGAATTAACCCGCAGCTTATCGCAGGAGTGGACATATCTTCACATGGTTCTCATGGCAGAGCGCGAGGAGCTGTTGTTGTAGTGAGCTATCCCTCCCTCAAGCTGGTCGAGGTGGAAACTGTAGAGACTGAAGTAGCATTCCCCTATATTCCAGGTCTGTTATCTTTCCGTGAGTGCCCCGTAATTCTAGAGGCGTGTGATAAACTGCGCCATATTCCTGATCTCATTATCGTCGACGGTCAGGGAATCGCGCACCCTCGCCGGCTCGGACTCGCTTCACACCTGGGCCTTTTCCTCGACACACCAACGATAGGCTGTGCCAAATCGATCCTCTGTGGTCAACATGGCCCCGTGGAAGAGAAAGCTGGTTCATTTGCTGAATTGATATATCAGAATGAGGTCGTTGGCGCTGCCCTGAGAACCAGAAGCGGTGTGAAGCCAGTATATATTTCCATCGGCCACAAAATTGATCTCCCCTCTGCCTTGACATGGACAATAAGATGCTGCCACAAGTATCGCCTCCCTGAACCCACCCGCCTGGCGCACCTTGCGGCTGGCGGGAATCTGGCTTTTCAGCCATGTTATTAGATATAATCTTCTGAGACAAGGAGCAATATAAATGCAAGAAGTGAAAGAAAATTTGGAAACCTTGCTGCGTCGCATCTCCGATATCATGGTGCATCTTTGACATACCTGCAAAGGAAAAAGAAATTGCCCGCATAGAGAGAGAATTCGCTGAGCCCGATTTCTGGGATGATTCCTCCAGAGCTCAGAATGTCATGAGACACCTAGGTGCCACCAAAAACCTGGTGAGTACATGGATTGGAAGGAAAAAAGAGGTCAGCGAGCTTTGTGAAATGGCCGTTCTGGCCATGGAACAGGAAGACGATTCTCTCAAAGAAGACATTTCACGAGAACTGAAAAGAATCACCGCACAGGTTGAGAGACAGGAAAAACAGCTACTCTTCAGCGGAGAATATGATGCACGCAACGCCCTGCTCGCCCTGCACGCTGGAGCGGGAGGGACGGAGTCACAAGATTGGGCGGACATGTTACTCAGAATGTATCTCAAATGGGCTGAAAAGAGTGGTTACCAAACTGAAGTAATGGACATCTCTCCTGGAGAAGAAGCTGGAATAAAAAGCGCTGTCGTGGAAATCAGAGGAGATTACACTTACGGTTATCTCAAAGGAGAACATGGCGTTCACCGGCTGGTCCGCCTTTCTCCCTTTGACGCCGACCACGCGCGGCATACCTCTTTCTCTCTGGTGGAAGTTCTACCTGAAGCAGAGAGCGACCTGGACGTAGAGATAAATCCCGAAGATCTGAAAATAGATACCTTCAAGTCCAGTGGCCCCGGAGGACAACACATGCAGAAATCAAGTAGTGCCGTCAG
>JAGYOV010000230.1 GCA_018399375.1 Dehalococcoidia bacterium | reverse complement strand
TTACGTGCCAGGATCGCCGCTTCGGTTTCTGCTTCGGCATCCCCTGTAAATAGGACGATGAAGTGTCCATAAATAATGCGTACACCGATTGAATCCTCGTGAAGTTCACCTGTCAGGTGGTCGGGGTTTATCACTTCTACGATTGTGGAACCGAAGTTAAAGGTTTCTCCGGCACGAGGTTCATAATAGCCGGCATCCGATGCCTCAATAGCATCGATAGCCCGCTCAAATGTCCTGGTTGTTGTGATATCGCCTGATAGCCATACCTCTCCTACAGGGAAGGCTTCCATTACCTGAGGGAATTGGCCGATATGATCAGCATGGGGATGAGTACCAATCAAGAGGTCTATGGACGTGACATTGACAGATTTAAGATAAGGGACCACATCGCTATGGTCATGGCGGCCGGCGTCCACTAAGATAGTGAAATCTGGCCCCAGTAGAAGGGTAGCATCCCCCTGACCAACATCAATGAAATGGACTTCCAATTCGCCCACTGGCGAAGATGGCTCTACAGTTGTTTCCGGTGGAGGCGATGGCTCAGGCGTTGGAACGATAGCCGGTTCTTGCGTATCTGGGGCCGTTTGCTCGGGCTCAGGTGTTGGTTGATAGGTGCATCCGAGTGTCAAGCTGAGGATGACAACGATTATACATGATAGCGAAGCCAGTCTTTTAATAACGTTTTTCATCGATAAATGCCTGAGCGGAGCTCTGAAGAAATGGAATTGTCTATTACATGATCACTACTTGAGTGGTAGTTTACGATGAAAGAACTATCATTGTAAATGACGGCTTTTCGTTTCTTGACATAATATCATCTGTCGATAAAAAGGTCTCAATGATAGACTAGAGCGAAGGTCTTGGAAAAGGTTCTACCTTTTATCCTGCACGGTCTACTCTCAACCCCACTATCTTCTGCCGACATTTTGCCGACATTTTCTTCTTCGCTGGGTCTACGTAATAACGCATCAAGACGTTCGGCAGCGGCCTTTTGCAATCCTGGCACAGTGTGCGAATATA
>JAGYOV010000023.1 GCA_018399375.1 Dehalococcoidia bacterium | reverse complement strand
CCTCTCTCCCCGGGGGACGACGCAGCAAAAGGGAAAGCTGACGATAAGCCCATGAATGCTTATATAAATCATCATAGATGACCAGTACATCCTTCCCCTGTTCCATAAATTCTTCGCCCATAGCACAACCGCTATAAGGAGCGATGTATTGCAATGGAGCCGGATCAGCGGCATCAGCCTCTACCACAATGGTATAATCCATAGCGCCGTACTTCTCCAGAACAGCAATAACCTGGGCTATCTTGGATGTTTTCTGTCCAATCGCCACATAAATGCAAACCATATCTTGCCCTTTCTGGGCAATTATGCTGTCTATACATATCGCCGACTTACCGGTAAAGCGATCACCAATTACCAGCTCACGTTGGCCACGCCCGATAGGAACCGTACTATCCACAGACTTAATTCCCGTCATAACGGGCATATCTACGGGAGCCCTTGCCGTTACACCGGGAGCCACCCTCTCCACCGGACGAGTCTTCTCCGTCTTAATATTTCCCTTGCCGTCGAGAGGACGTCCCAGAGCATCTACCACTCTACCAATCAATGCATCTCCTACAGGAACTTCGATAACTCTGCCAGTCGACTGCACCTCATCACCCTCTTTTATCTTATTACAATCACCAAGAACAACTGCCCCAATATTATCTTCCTCCAGATTCAAGGCCAGCCCCATAATATCATGAGGAAACTGCAACAACTCGTTGTAAGAAGCATTCCCCAACCCCCGAATGCGAGCAATGCCATCACCAACCTCCATTACGGTTCCCACATTAGCCACAGCCGCTGTGCTGCCGAAACGTTCAATCTGTTCTTTAATAACAGAAACAATATCTTGTTCACGAGTTGCCATTTTAACCTCCTATACTATAAGTGCCATCACAACCTTCCCTATCACCTATGTACTTCCCTATAAATCCCCAAATAAACCTCTGCCTATTGCTTAACCGCTCGCTCATTCGCCTCCAAGAGTTTTCTTCAGCGAATCCAACCTGTAGCGTATGCTATCATCAACTAGCAGATCACCAATCCTAGCCCTAAAGCCACCAAGCAAAGATGGGTCAACGCGAGCATCAATTACTACCATCTTATCCCCTACCATATGGCCAAGACGGCGAGAGACCATTTGCCTATCTTCATCGCCCAAAGGCAATGCTGTAACAACCTCAGCATGTTCAATACCACGATGCGCATCGATTAACCTCTGGTACTCCTGGAATATGTTATTCGCCAAATTCAATCTCCCCTTGCTAACCAGAAGGCAGGACAGATTGAGTGCCAGAGGAATCACATCCCCTAACTGCTCTTGAAGGATAGTTTTCTTGGCAGCAAAGGGAAGCCTGGGATTTTCCAGCAATGCCATAAGTTTGCTATCCTTCGCTAAATCAGCTATTTTGTCCAACCCAACTCGCCAGTCATCCAACTCCTGACGTTCTAGGGCCAACTCAAAAGCCGCCTGAGCGTAACGTTTGCCCGCGTTCGTACTCATTATCGTTAATTTCTCTTAAAAGAAATACTCTCCTCCAGCGCTTTTTCTATGAGCTTCCGGTGTTTCTCCCTGTCCAGCGTCTCGTTGATTACCTTGCCCGCAATGATGACAGCGGTCTCCACAAATTCTTTGCGCAGGTCATCAATAGACATAGCCCGCTCTTGATCCATTTCCTTTCGAGCCCTATCAATGATGGCTTGGGCTTCTTTCCTGGCTTCCTGTTTTGCCTCGTCCTTAAGCTTGCCGCCCATCTGTGCCGCTTCGGCAATGATGGCCTGTGCCTCTTCGCGCGCCCTGCTAATCTCTTCCTCAACTACCATACGAACTCTAACATATTCCTCCCTCGAAGCTTCAGCCTGGGCCATGCCTTCCTTTATCCTCTCCGCTCTTTCATCCAGCATCTTCCGTATAGGGTGATAGCCAAGGAAAATAAGCGCCCCCATAAGGATAAGAAAACTTACTAGCTGAGCTACGAAAGTTGGTAAATCTATTCCAAGTTCCGCCATGTATCCTCCCTTTTCTATCTTCTAAATAAGCTAGGCAACGAAGATGAGCAAAATAGCTACAATAAGAGCATAGATGGCCACCGCTTCAGCAAAAGCAATACTCAAAATCATGTTTGTCATTATGGGGCCCCTTGCCTCAGGATTCCTGCCTATCGCTTCCAGAGCTCCCTTCCCAATCAGACCAATTCCAATCCCCGGGCCTATAGCCCCTATTCCCCCTACTAAACCAGCTCCTATTAACCGAGCAAATTCGCGGGCTGCTTCTACTACATCCATAACAGATTTTCCTCCTTGTTTATTCTTATCATCAAGCTGATTCTTCCTCAGCTTCCTTCACTGCCATAGTAAGGAAACACAGTGTCAACGCGCCAAATATCATTGCCTGGATAAATCCCAAAAATGCTTCCAGCCCATAAAATATCACCGGTACCACCCAGGGAATCAAGAAAATAATGACCAGCGTCAACATACTACCTGCTGTCATATTGCCAAAAAGACGAAAAGTGAAACTGATGATGCGGATGAACTCACTCAGCAACTCCAGAATACCAACAAAGATCGCTATCAAACCCATAGCCATACCGCTAAGACCGATCTTCAACCTGCCCTTAAACAACTGACGCAAACCCTGAAATAGAGGACCAAAATTAAAGAACTTCGTTATATACTTGAACCCCTTCGCCTTGAACCCCCAGAACTCCACATAGCAAAAAGATACCATGGCAAGCATTAACGGCACGTTGACATCTGTGTTAGCGTTACGAAATAGCGGCACGCCATTCATCTTTATTGATTCAATTCCCGGAATGAGATTTATCCAGGCATTGGCCAGAACAAACAGAAAGATGGTGGTACATACAGCAAAAAACTTCCTGCCATATTCTTTGCCCGCCGCATCTTCTATGAAATTAGCTGCCACCTCATATATAGTCTCCACGAGGTTTTGAACACCTGCGGGAATGAGCTTCATTTTGCGCGCACCCACGGCGAACAGAACGATCATAACCACGATACCTATCCATGCCGTAATCATGGTATTGGTTATGGGAAGACCGGAAAACGGCATTTCTGCAGGTAGTTCAGGACGAGGCTGATGAACTGCCAGGATAGAAACGGGCTCTGTCCCCAAGATCAGGGCCCCCATATTACCGCCGATAAAACTAATAACCACCAACGCCAAGAAAACTACTGCCAGAATAACCATCGCGCTCAACGCACAACCGCAGTAGCGCTTCTTCTTTTTCTCTTTCCTTTTATCAGCCACTACCTTAGCTCTCTATTCCCTAATCCTGTTTTGGTGGTTTTCCCCCCAGCAACATCCGCATGGGCCAGTGGACCTGTTTCTCTCCGCCCTTATCCTGTGCCTCCTGCAAAAAGGGCTTTACAATGCGGTAAACACCATAACACATAGCAAGAGTCCCTGCTGCAAGCCCAACCAGAGGGAACATGACCGCATGCCCCATTTCCCGCCCCAACCAAAACCCTATCCCCGACGGAACCAAAAGACACAAAGCCACGTAAACGATCACAGTTACCAACTGCATTCCCGCTGACCAATTTTTCACAAAGACTCCTACTCATTGCGACGCTATTCTCTTCCCCCGACAGGAAGCAAAACCGCCATAGACCCGCACAAAAAATAACTAATAAGAAGAACCGCTGCTCTGAACGCTACGACTTCCTCTTATCGAAATCATCTAGATTCAGCGTGCTAACGAAGTCCTGATAAGCTGATAACCCCTTGAGCTCCTGCTCATCCACCTTGCTCTCGGATACAGATCTGCCCGCCGTATCCTCATCCAGTACGATGCCAGCTTTTTCCAATACCTCTTCTTCGGCATAGATCGTGACCCCTGCTCTCACTGCCAGAGCAATAGCATCACTGGGACGGGCATCTATATCAAGCTGTCTGGAATCTATACTAAGAACTAGTTTGGCGTAGAAAGTATCGTTCTCAAGATCACTTACTACTATGTAATCCAGCACAGCTCCTAGAGAAGAAACCACAGATTGCAACAAATCATGCGTCAAAGGACGGGCCAGTTCTATGTTTTGTAGCTTCACGGCAATGGCATCAGCTTCATTGGGACCAATCCATATAGGCAAATAACGACCCGCGCTCTTCTCCTTGAGAATAACAACCCTCTGATAATTCATCAGGCTAACCCGGATGCTATCAATCGACATCTCTACCATAGCGTTACCTCTCTAAACTGGGTAATTATTCTATACTCCCCAATCTTAACCTGTCAATGTCAAGTCAGTCAAACCATTTATTGTTACAGATGTACGCAAATTCCACTATCGGCGAGATAATTGCTCTTAATACAAAACAATCTTGATGAAATTGACAATGAGGCTGTTTTCGTGTACCCTGCTTCTCGGCAGATTTCATTTATTATACAACGAAGGAGGTGAATTATGCCCAATATGATTGTTTGTTGCAAGCAGGTTCCCGATCCTGAAGCCCCCCCATCTCTATTCAAGGTTGACTCATCATCCAATAAGGTAGTCACCGCACCGGATGTGAAGCCGGTGATCGGACAGTACGACGAGTTTGCATTGGAAGCTGCCTTGAGAATAAAGCAAAAACAGGGTGGTAAGATTACGGTGCTCAGCCTTGGCAATAAGATTACCCGCGATGTAATTAAGAAAAGTCTGGCCGTTGGCGCTGATGAACTCGTTCTTCTGGAAGACGAAGCTTTCGAGGAAAGCGATAGCTGGACCACAGCGTATGCCCTGGCTGCAGCGGTGAAAAAGGTGGGAGAATATGACATGATTTTCTGCGGCAGGCAATCCTCCGACTGGGATGCAGGACAGGTAGGAATAGGCATAGCAGAAATTCTGGGAATCCCCGCGGTCACACTTGCACGCAAAGTTGAGTTCTCTGATGGATCAGTGAAAGTTGACAGGGCCATTCCAGATGGATATGAGTCGGTAGAGGTAGCGCCCCCCGTACTGATCACAGTGAGCAGCGAACTCGGGGCTCTTCGTTATCCCGCCTTGAAGGGGATTATGGCTGCTGGAAAGAAACAGCCCACAGTCTACAAGCCAGCTGACCTGGGGCTTGAAGCCAATCAGGTTGGTGCTGCTGGAAGGCACATCAAGATAAGCAAACTCTTCCAACCTGTAAAAGAAGGCAAGTGCGAGATCGTTGAAGGCGAAAATGGAGAAGAAGCTGGTGTCAATCTCGCTCTCAAGCTCAGGGAAGCAAAATTGCTCTAGTACAAAGGAGGAAAACAATGGCTGAAAACAAAGGTATATTGATTTATGGGGAATTGGCTTCAGGGAAGCTTGCTGCCATCACTACTGAACTACTGGGATGCGGCCGTAAACTCGCAGACGAGTTGAGTGAAGAGCTGGCCTGTCTGCTGATTAGCGATTCAGCTGGAGAAGCTGCCAAAGAAGCAATCGCCTTCGGAGCAGGTAAGGTTTACACGGTAGAAGACCCATCACTAAAACAATACCAGGCAGAATCATACTTTCAGGCATTGGATAAGCTGGTCAACGATACTAAGCCACGGATCATCCTGTTTGGCCAAACTGCAATGGGCAGAGAGCTCGCTCCCCACCTTGCCTTCAAACACGAAGTCGGCTTATCAACGGATTGCCTCGATCTAAGTATAGACTCTTCAACCAAATTGCTTCTGCAGACCAGACCCGTTTATGGAGGCAATGCCCAAGCGACTTTCGTCAGCGAACTGCTCCCACAGATAGCAACCATCAGGCCTAAGGCAATGTCACCTCTAGAACAAGATAGTTCACGCACCGGAGAGGTCGTCCCTTTCAAGGTTGAAATAGACGCATCGGCAATCAAAGTCAAGGTACTGGAAACAGTGAAAGAAGAGGTGAGTGGCATTAAACTCGAGGATGCACCTGCCATAATTTGTGGGGGTAGAGGAATCGGCTCTGCTGATCCCTTCAACACCACGCTGAAAGAACTGGCTGAGCTTCTGCACGGTGCCGTAGGCGCCTCACGCCCACCTGCCGACAATGGCTGGGTTCCGGAAGCAATGCATATCGGCTTAACAGGGAAAATTGTTGCCCCCGATATTTATTTCGCGGTAGCGATATCGGGAGCTAGCCAGCACATAGCTGGATGCTCTGGGGCCAAACACATCATAGCTATTAACAAAGACCCCGAGGCAAATATCTTCAAAGAAGCAGAGATAGGAGTAGTTGGCAAATATGAGGAGGTAATACCTGCTCTCACCGGCAAGCTAAAGGAACTGCTATAAAGCTAAGAAGTCACACAACAGGCGAACTTTAGAAAACCTCATGAAGAAGGGAGTTCCTCTTTATGAGGTTTTCTCTTCTTTATGAGCCTCTGCTGCTATTTTCTGGCTGATATGCGCAGGCACTTCTTCATAGTGGTCGAATTGCATTGTAAAGCTGCCGCGCCCCTGAGTTATTGACTTCAAGTCAATTGCATAGCGGAGCAGTTCTGCCGAAGGCACTTGAGCCCTGATAACCATCATACCAACCTTACCTTCTGCAGGAGCCATCCCAGAAACCCGCCCTCTCTTTCCATTGAGATCGCTGATAACGTCTCCTGTATAAGACTCCGGAACCGTTACAATAACGTTAGCTATAGGTTCAAGCAATACGGGCTTCCCCAGAGACAATCCCTTCTTCAAGGCCTGCATAGCAGCAATCTTAAAAGCAATATCTGAAGAGTCCACTGGATGAAAACTACCATCAGAAAGAATAACTTTCATATCTATGACGGGAGAGTTCGCCAAGACGCCTTCCTGTTTTGCCTCATTGACGCCCTTTTCCACCGCTGGAATATAATTGCGAGGAATTGCTCCTCCAAAAATATTTTCGGTAAATTCGAAACCCTCACCTCTGGGCAAAGGTTCCAGGTTCAAAATAACGTGCCCATATTGACCATGTCCACCACTCTGTTTCTTGTGCTTGTATTCCACTTTGGTAGGGACAGTAATGGTTTCCTTATAAGGGACCCTTGGAGGATCCAGGTTAACATCCACTCCAAATTTGCGGTGCAGCTTCTCCTTTACTATCTCCAGATGAGCATCACCAACACCAGAGATGATAGATTCATTGGTATCACTATTCCGACTTACCTGCAAAGAAGGATCCTCCTCACAGATACGCGCCAGAGCATTTCCCATCTTATCCAGGTCAGCTTTGGTCCGCGGGGAAATTGCCATGCTGAAATTTGCTCCGGGAAAGCTAATCCCTTCAAGTTTCAGAGGATGATCGGGCGTACACAGCGTATCTCCCACAGTGCTCAAGTTCAACCGTGCTATCGCTCCCATATCACCAGCTACCAGCTGAGATACAGGTTGCTGATTTTTGCCCATCACGGTAAACAGTTGACCAATATGTTCCATGCCTCCTTTGTTGGCATTCCAAACTTGAGAATTGCTGGAAATAACACCGGAGTAGACTCGCAGATAGCTGAGCTTACCCACATACGGATCGGCAGTTGCCTTAAAAACCAGAGTAGCAGGAAGATCATCTACTGATGGTGCGATCGTTTCCTCATTGCCTGCTGAATCTACAGCCACAAAAGAACTTCTCTCTTCAGAAGATGGCAAGTAATGGCAGATGGCATCCAGCAACAGCTGAGTCCCAATGCCACTTATAGCTGAACCCGCAAAAACGGGCACCAGTTTACTCTCCAGAGTAGCTCGCCTGACAGCACCGAAGAATTCTTCATCGCTTATCGCTTCACCCTCCAGGTACTTGGAAATGAGTCCATCATCTACTTCCACGGCGGCTTCAAGCAATTTTTCCCGAAAGTTTTTAGCCTTCTCCTTCAATTCAGCGGGTACCTCCTCAACCTCACCGGAAGAACCCATGTAGGCCTTCATAGTCATCAAATCCACAACGCCACGAAAGTCATTTTGTGCTCCCACCGGTAACTGAACGGGCAAGAACTTGTTACCTAGCTTTTCTTCAACGACTCCCAGAGCGCTATAGAAATCGGCATTATCCCGATCCATCTTGTTAATAAACATCAAACAAGGAATATTTCTTTCTTCTATATTGCTCCACATCTGCTCTGTGCCAACCTCTACCCCCGAAGCAGCACAGACCAGTATTACTGCTCCTTCAGAGACGCGCAAGCCAGATTTAACTTCACTGACAAAATCGGCATACCCGGGAGCATCAAGAACATTTAACTTTATGCCTTTTCTCTCAAAGGAAATCAAGGACAGGTTAACGCCCATACTCCGCTCTATTTCTATAGGATCGTAATCCGAAACGGTGGTACCTTCTTCAACTTTCCCCAAGCGCTGTACTATACCCGAGGTAAAAAGCATAGACTCTACCAGCGAAGTTTTTCCTGCACCTTGATGAGAGAGCACAACAAAATTACGAACATCCATTATTACACCTCATTTTTCTGTTCTTTACCTTCTCGTCACATCTCATCCCTCTGCACAACGGCAACACTACCCCAAGGACATGCAAATGGGCAGATCTACCTCATATGTTCAAAACGGCACCACATGGAAACCTGTCATTTCGCGAAACCCTCAATGGAATAGAAAACCGACTCTAAATATGCTTGCCAGAATTCAACACTACACCACATCTTTCAGTTCAGCTGCCACTCTAACTATAACCAACAACCTTCACGAAGCCTGATTATAGCATCCCGCTATATGCTATACAAACACTTATATCTTCAGATTAAAACAATAACTTATGAACACCCTCTAAAACACAGGAAAAAGTCCAGATGGCCACGCTCAGCAAATATATCATACTCTTATCACAGGGAGAATCCTCGCAATGCATTCTCAACAACATGCCTGATTAACTACAGAACAGATATTCAAATGAAGGGCGCAGCCCCGAGAAAATACCAGTGAATAAATCTATTCCTCCAACAGAGCATATACAACAACCAACAACGTTACAACCAGCGATGAATAAATTAACTGCCGGCACTCAAAAGCATAATATGAGATAAGGAAAGGCTTTACTCCTCTTCCTCTTCTTCTTCCTCCTCCTCTAAGAGCTCAGGATCGTCATAAATGTTGCCCACAACTTTTACGGCGTTGGTCTCCCTTTCCATAAACAGATTATAGCTAGTGGGGATAACCCCGCCATACTTTCCAACAAACATACCTTTCTCAAATACAACAGGGTGTGGTTTACCATCATTTCTCCCCGGGCTAATGATCAAATCTCCTTCGTAAATTTCCCTGCCCTGCCAGGTAGATTTATCCCAACCACGCCTTTTCAGCTCGGACCTCTCTTTCCTGCTAAGATCATTCCACTCGGTGTTATCATACACCCCCGTAAATTGCTGGCTTTCTCTGGGATCCCATTCCTCTCTCTGCAGAGGTAAAATCAAATCCCCGTTTGGGACCAAATAACCCCAATAACGCCAGTACGCTTCATTCTTCTCCGTAGCAGCGATACGCTGTCTGAACTTTAAATCCCTCATACTCCCTCCTTTGCTTTTAAGAATAATTCCTCTGGAGCTAAAATCCGCCCGAAGTACTCATCACCATATATTCTCCCATTTACTCCTCCAGGGCCCCTCTTTTTACAGCAGAGAACAGAACTACTCCACTATATTAACAGCCCTGCTGCA
>JAGYOV010000229.1 GCA_018399375.1 Dehalococcoidia bacterium | reverse complement strand
AGCGTGCCGGACGGGCCAAATAAGAACTCTGCTGACTAAAACTATTCAATGTTTTCCTCCTTTCTACCAGGAAAAACCTTCTCTATCACAACAAATTCATGTGCCCGATTCCCAACTGCCAAGATATTCCTCTTGCTCTTTTGTTAGAAAATCAATTTCAAGGTTCATGGAAGCTAATTTCAGCTTTCCCACTTCCTTATCAATATCCTCCGGCACGGGATAAACATCCCGCCGCATCTCCCCCCTAGTACAGGATAGTCGCTCCACGCAGAGGGCCTGGTTAGCAAAGCTCATATCCATAACGCTGGCAGGATGCCCTTCTGCAGCCGCCAAATTGATCAGCCTGCCATTCCCCAGCAAATATATGCAACGGCCCCCCTCCATCGCATACTCCTCAACAAAAGGGCGCACCTTTCGTTTGCTCTTGGCCAGCCCTTCCAGAGCAGATATGTCTATCTCCACATTGAAATGCCCGCTGTTGGCCACTATAGCACCTTCATGCATGCGCTTGAAATGGGCCTCATCGAGAACGCTCTTATCGCCAGTAGCTGTGATAAAGACTTGTCCCTTCTCACAAGCTTCCAACAGGGGCATGACGCTATAGCCATCCATAGCTGCTTCTAGAGCCAGAATAGGGTCAATCTCGGTGACAATAACATGAGCTCCCATACCCTGGGCTCTCATGGCTATACCCTTGCCGCAGAAGCCATAACCACAAACTACTACAATTCTGCCCGCCCACAATATATTAGTAGCTCGAGTTATGCCATCAATAGTGCTCTGCCCCGTGCCATAGCGGTTGTCAAAGAAATGCTTGGTGCGAGCATCATTAACGGCGATAATAGGATAATTTAGATTACCCGATTTGGCCATATTCCTCAGTCTGATAACTCCCGTGGTAGTTTCCTCAGTTCCTCCCCAAATCACATGGCTGAGATCAACATATTGCTTATGGATGGTGGAAACCAGGTCGGCCCCATCATCCATGGTAATCTGTGGGCGGTGCTCTATGGCCGCAGTAATATGGCGATAATACGT
>JAGYOV010000228.1 GCA_018399375.1 Dehalococcoidia bacterium | reverse complement strand
TAGGGAATTCCACTGCGGATTCTCGCAGCGATGTTCTGGGCTACAAGACAGGATTGCAACTGAGGTGTCTCAACCTCTTTTATGGTTAACCTAACTTTTTCATCGCTAGCTTTCTCCAGCCGTGTTTTCAGCTGTTCCACGTTTTGTCCTCCCCGACCAATTAGAATGCCAGGGCGAGCTGCGTAGATAGTTATATATGTCTCATCCCCGGGCCTTTCTATTTCTACTCTGGCGATGCCTGCCTCGCCGCAGCTCGTCTCAATAACCCGCCGCACTCTTAAATCATTCTGCAGCAACCGGGCAAAATTCTTCTCAGCATACCATTTCGCATCCCAACCTCGAAAGATTCCCAATCTAAATCCATGAGGGTGAACTTTCTGTCCCAAAATTACTTTCCCTCCTCATCAACGAAGACTGTAATACAACTAGACCTTTTCAAAATGGGGCTTACTCTCCCTCTCGACTGGGGACGATGCCTCTTCATTGTATGCCCCTTATCAACAAATATGGTGACTATCTTGAGATCATCGATAGACATCTCGAAGTTATTTTCAGCATTAGATGCTGCCGATTTAACCACCTTAGCCACTGCTTTCGCCGTTGGAGTGGGAACAAAGTTAAGAATATCCAGAGCTTCACTTACCCTTTTCCCCCTGACTATGTCTACCACCAGACGAGCTTTCAGCGGAGATATACCCACATCCTTAGCTACAGCTTTTACCTTCATTTATGCTAACCTCTCTTCTGAGCAGATATCTGCGCTTTGGTAACGTGCCCCCTGAAAGTTCTCGTCGGAGCAAACTCCGCCAGCTTGTGTCCGACCATATTCTCCGTAATAAAAATAGGAACGTGTTTTCTCCCATTGTGCACCGCTATGGTATGCCCAATCATCTGTGGCAGAATAGTGGAAGTGCGCGCCCATGTCTTTATCACTGTCTTCTCTCCAGACTGAACAAGCCGCTCTATCTTCTTGAGCAATTTAGCATCGCAGTAAGGACCTTTCTTTATGGATCGCGACAACCTATTTCCTCCGTTTTACAATAAATTTATTTGA
>JAGYOV010000227.1 GCA_018399375.1 Dehalococcoidia bacterium | reverse complement strand
TTTTTAAAATCTCTCGTTCATTTGCCTGCCTCAGCCCGAGATACGATGCGAGAGATGGATCTTGAAGGCCGGTGGGGACATCCACGATCACTGTTTCGGTTCCGGGCCTTTTGATCATATCGTAATCGCGCTGCAGTAGATCATAGTAAGATCTATATGAGGAGCGAGGCATGGATATGGGTAATTGACACCATATTCTCATTTTAGTTACTCCTTAGTTACTCCCGAAGAGAGGTATAGAGACTGTCCAGTTCGCTATTGGGAACGGCGAATTTGGTATTATTCTCGCCAACTCCTTCCCTGTAGAAGAAATGAGGCAGGCGATTGGCGAAGACGCTGATCCCACACAGGTTGTTATACTCAAACTCGGTTTTCAATACAGCTCGACCAATTTTGAGGATATCTTCCAGGTTCTTGAAGTTGGTGCCAAGTCTCAAGTTCATCATGGTAACGATATGGTTCGGAAATTCATCGGAGATATGGAATCCAACCAGTCCGCACAGCCCTATGCTGTCAAAGGCAGCTGTCTCAATCTGAGCATCGAATGATGCCTGAGCCGCGCCTTCAGGTTTATCGCCTGAAGTAAAGAAGCAAAAACCAGAAGTATTATCTGAACCCTGCGGATTGGTGGAATAAGTAACTCCCATTCCCTGGCTCATTCTGGGATCGTATCCGGATAATGACTGCCCCTTGGAAGTGGCTACTCGATCCACTCCAAATACCCTGGCAGTTAGCTCGGCTCCACAGCCAATGATCCTGCCCAGATAATCTCCGCTGCCGATTTTCTTGACTATTTCCAGGCACTTTTCAGCATCTCCCCATTTGATGATTCCTGCCTCCATCAGTACTGACAGCGCCATGCCAACATCCATGCCGTCAACTCCGTAGTCATCCTCAAGGTCGCACATCTCAACGATCTTGTCGAGGTCATCAATTAACAGGTTGGCTGAATGAGACCAGAGGACTTCGTATTCGGGCCTCTTGCCAATCCTTTCACCTTCTTCATTGAGCCAGTACCGTGAGCATCCAATGGGACAACCGTAGCAACAGCGGCGGTTCTTTTT
>JAGYOV010000226.1 GCA_018399375.1 Dehalococcoidia bacterium | reverse complement strand
AATATTAATCTTGCCTGCGTCCAACCTGGCCAGGCCCGTCAGCATATTAATGGTGGTAGTCTTTCCAGCGCCATTGGGGCCAAGAAAGCCAAATAGCTCTCCATCATCTACCTGAAAGCTGATTCCGTTCACAGCAAGAACCTCACCAAATCGCTTGGTGAGATTAGTGACGTCAATAGCTGGCGACTTATCCGAGCTCACTCCCCGATTTCTCCAATGTTTAATTTATTTATTCCTTTCATCTTCACCAAACTCAAGCATGCGCGATATTAGCTCTTTAGCTTTGACCAAAGCTTCCTGCATAACAAAATAATGAACCCGATAGCCACGTTTCTCCCCTTTTACAAAACCTGCATCCTTCAAAACCTTAAGATGCTGGGAAACGGCTGACTGGGTTACTCCTAACCGAAAAGCCAGTGCATTAACACATAGGGCATCTGGCTCTTTCTGTTGCGAAAGCAGGCCGAGCAATTTCAAGCGCGTTGGGTCCGCCAATACGCCAAGTAGCGCCGCTTGCTCCTCAACAGCTATCTTGTTACTACGTCCTGCCATCTATATAAGTATCCACTAATATACTTATGATAGCATTATCGATAGTTAAGGGTCAAAGAAAACGAAGGAGGGATTGAGAGTGAACCGCCCGCCAGAAAATTTATTCTCTATGCAATCGATTAGCTGAATCTATGTTAAAAAAGATACTGCACAGCTTAAAGCTGTGCAGTATCTTTTTAGCCGTAATGCTTGTTGCTTATTCCGCCAGAGCAACTTCGACCATAGTTGCTGCATCTGGAGTCACCCATTCAGTCCACAGATCCTTATTTTCCTTCAGAAAGTGGATGGCAGCTTCCTGGGTGCTTGCCTCGTTATCCTGCATGAATGCCAGCGCTTCACTGCTTAGCGCGGTGGAAGTGGTATATTTGCTCAGGAATTCTTCCACCTCCGGATTGCTCTCAAGAAACTCGACGTTGGCTGCGATGTTGACCTGGTTCGAGGGATAGGCACAGGCACGGGTGGTATTCCATATCTCTTCATCGTAAGCTGGTTCCTGGATAGGGGTGGTATCATAC
>JAGYOV010000225.1 GCA_018399375.1 Dehalococcoidia bacterium | reverse complement strand
TTCGATTCCATTCTTCTTCATCATAATATACTTCGTCTCGATAGATAAACATGACAATATCAGCATCCTGCTCAATACTGCCGCTCTCCCTCAAATCGGACAGTTGAGGTACATGAGAATCGCGCTTCTCTACGGCGCGGCTGAGCTGGGAAACAACGAGCATGGGAACCCTTAACTCTCGAGCCAGCAATTTCAAAGAGCGTGTTATATTGCTTATTTCCTGAACACGATTCTCCCTCTTGCTATCTCCCTGCAATAATTGCAAATAATCTACAATGATGAGGTCAATGCCTTTTTCTGATCGTAGCCTCTGCGCCTTGCTTCTGATATCTATAACGCGCACTATTGGAGAATCATCGATATATATAGGCAACTCAGCCAATACCCCACTAGCCTGAAAAACCATAGCCTCCTCCTCCCCGGAGAGCCTTCGGAAACGAATGTGAGTAGAATCAACTCCTGACTCACATGACAGCATGCGTTCTACTACCGACTCCCTGGACATCTCCAGACTAAAAATAGCAACGTGAGCACCTTGATTGAGAGCAGCATTTCGAGCAATATTCAGAGCCATACTTGTTTTGCCCAAGCTCGGTCTAGCTGCAAGGATAATTAAATCAGACTGTTGTAGTCCATTCAATAATCCATCTAGCCCCTCAAACCCCATTAGAGGATGAACTACCAGCCTCTCCTGTGGTTGATCTTCCTGATATCCCTCTTCAAAGTATCCCCTCAAGACATCACGTATTGAAACGAAATCACGAGAGCCCTGCTTCATGCGTAACTGGAAGAGAATGTCTTCAGCCCTATTGAGGCTATCATCAACATCCGGGTCAGCCGCATAACCGATAGCCGCAATTTGCCCGGCAGCCGCAATCAACCTTCGCATCATTGCCAGGTTGGATACGATCTGGGCATAGTATTCTACATGCAACGAAGTGGGCACAATGGATATCAAATAACTCAGATAAGCTGCTCCACCAATCTGCTCCAACCTGCCAAGGCGAGCTAACTCGTTGGCTACAGTAACCTGATTTATGGCTTCCTCGCGCTGATAGAGAGAAAGACAGGCCTGATATATCA
>JAGYOV010000224.1 GCA_018399375.1 Dehalococcoidia bacterium | reverse complement strand
AAACTACAGAACATGCGAGGCAGCCTATTATGAGGGCCTCTGCATTATTGTTTATGCTCATCGCTTTCTCCAAACTCATTCGCTACGTTACTGTCTACCCAGTAGCGATATTTCCTGATAGAAAGGCATTCTCCATTCTTCAGGCTCTCATAATAGCCATCCTTGTAGACAGCTTTGTGGAGCCCATTGGCCATCTCATCCTTCATCAGATAAATAGGACCGCCATGTTCAGGGGGTTCATGTGTGCTGCTAAACATACCTACATTTTCCTTTCTGTCTGTTCGCCAATAACAAGAGCGCCCTTTGCCGGTGGCTCCGCTGTTGGGTCCCAATGCCTGACAGTGAAGCCAACAGGACATTCATCAGCCTCTTGAAGCGGGTTAGCCCAGCTATAACAAAAGTCTGCATATTGGCATTTTCTGTTGAAGCTCATACAGCCCATTTCATTCTTCGGGAAGCTGAGCATTGTATGCTCGCCAGCGTTTTCCTCCTTCAGCTTATCATGTTCTTCCTGTACCTTCTGGAACCAATAAAGGGTATTCTGATACCAGTCATTGAGCCTGGCTCCAGTCATCTTGATCGGGAGACGAAGGAGATCGTTGCCAGCGCTGCTATTCGCATATGGCTCTCCGTTCTTCTTATAACGTGGAGGATTCCTGAAGAAAAAGCCGTTCAGGATCACACCATACACATCCTCCGGAGGGAAGATGCTGTTCAGGAGATAAAGGCCAGTTCCAACTTGCATGTTCTGTTTCATGCTCTCGCTCCAGAGATAGGTTGACCACTTGCTGGTTTTATGCTCCAAGATAAAAATCCCACGCTCATCACGGCATAGTGTATCCAGCCTGAAGAAGATATCCCAATCCTCTGTCAGGGGAATGCTTCCAGCAACCTCTGTTGCCAATACCTCGAAATTATCCTCTGGATAATGAGCAGCCATGTCTTTATACATCTGGCGGACGTTCCAGGGAGCCTTCACACCATATTGCTCATCGGTCTCTTCTCCGAAACGCTCGCGATAATCCTCCAGGAAGGTCTCAAAGGCCAGGTCAAGGCGATCTTTTGTATAGCCTGGCTTTCCTGTCTCCT
>JAGYOV010000223.1 GCA_018399375.1 Dehalococcoidia bacterium | reverse complement strand
CGCCCTCAAGGGCAAGAAAGCCGTAGGCGTACTGGATAGAGATGTCGATTTTGGTTGGAATTGCGGCAGCCTTTTCACTGATTTGAAAGTTGCCCTTTTTGATGCAGGCATTAACATCCCCACAGTTAATTTCATAGATGGATTATCTGGCCTTGATATAACTGAGGAGCATATCGAGAGAGCAATAGGAATTATCCAGCAGGCTGCTGATGGAAAGATCCCACAAGAAGTTACCTGGCTCAGTCTGGAGTAAGAGAAACATGAAAAAGACAAAGCACGTGATAATAGGGAGTGGCGCAGCCGGCTTTGCAGCGGTCCAGAAAATACATGAGCTATCTCCTGATGACAGCATTACCATGATAAGCAAGGATCAATGCTCGCCATACTCTCTAGCAGCGCTACCTTATCTAGTGTCGGGCAAATTACCAGAGGATAACCTCTGGATCTCCAACGTGAAAGACCTACAGCATTTAGGATGCGATTTTATTAGTGGAAAAGAAGTCGTCGAAGTCCAGCCCAACAAAGGGCAGCTCGTCTACCAGGATGGCAGCATTGAAGACTACGATACGCTCCTCATTGCTTCCGGGGCGGAGCCAACAAGAGCTGCGATAGATGGTATAGGTGAGGTATCACCTCTATACTTCCACACTTTTGCAGATTATAAAGTACTGCAACAGCAACTGGAGAGCAAAAAGAACATCACTATCTATGGAGGAGGACTGGTGGCAGTAGAATTGGCAGTAGCCCTCCTCGAGGCCGGTCACGAAGTTCGCATAGTTGTAAGAAGCAGAGTTCTACGCAGATATTTCGACCAAGATGCAGGTAACATTATTGAGAACATTATTGCTGACAAAGGGGCCCGGATATATAAAGGCCAGGTAATAGAGAGAGTTAGCAAAAAGGGAAACAAGATCGAAGTCACTTTTCCCGATGGGGCTGGCTTCGATACCGATATTATCGTTGTTGCCCTTGGAGTAAAACCAGCGACATCTTTTCTTGATGGCAGCGGTATTAACCTGGATGAAGGAATCATAGCAGATAGGAAAATGAGAACCAACGTGGAAAATATCTACGTTGCGGGAGACGCGGCCAAGG
>JAGYOV010000222.1 GCA_018399375.1 Dehalococcoidia bacterium | reverse complement strand
AAGAGACCAGAGCATGCTGCGCCCTGAATTCTTGCGGGGCCTATGAAAGCTGGCTTAAACGAGTTTTCAGATAGGTAATAACGTTTACCGGCGTGGGGTCGGTCTCATTGAGCATCGCCAGGTAATAGCTTATCCAGTCTCCGAGAAGCACCAGACTCATCATCTGAGCTAGCATATTCTTGCCCTGCCCGTCGATAGACTCATATTCAATTCCTGCTCCCTGTAAGATCTCGCCGGTAATGCGATATCTGGCGAGAAGTCTAGGGTGCAGCCAGGAAGAGCGTAACATAATGACATAGACCATGTTGGCAAGTTCTCGTGGAAATTCATATCCCACTACTGCATTATGATTGAGCTCAGAGAAGGCTTCAAAGGAAGCCCAGTTTTTGCTGTTCTCGTTGAATTGCCCTTTCCAACGGCGTGCTACAGGGGTGAGCATACCCCCCCCGTAAATGAGCACAAGCTTACCTGGCAGTTTGCCCGCTATCTGCTTGGCAGGATTATGAGGAGTTATCATCTCATGTGACAACTTCTCCGAGAGGGATTCCATTAGCTGGACCGTCTCTTTCAAATCGCTTGATTTATCCTCTATAAGCCCTAGGTGGCACAAAAAGGCTATTAGAGGTATAAAACTATATCCCAGCGCTGCACGTGGCTGAGAAGTGTAATTTAAGGAGAAGACGGGTATTCCATTTCGCTGTGCCATCTCTCCCAGCCTGCCTCCAGTAGTAACAACTAGCTTCTTACAATTTATCTTAAGTGCCTGTTCGAAGGCAGAGAGAGTTTCCTCCGTGTTGCCAGAGTAGCTGGAGGCAATTACCAGCGTTTTGTCATCTACAAAGGGAGGGAGGTCATAATCGCGGTGAACGAAAATGAGAGGATGACTGATGGTAGAAGTCAGACTGCGGAGTAAATCACCGCCAATGGCCGATCCTCCCATACCACAAACGACCACTTTGTTAACTTGATTGAAATCATCTGGGAGGATAAATCTGCTGGCATCCTCCCAAGCAGCAAGACACTGCTGCGGAAGGTTGCGCAAGTGATGGCGCATCCCATCGGGATCATATTGTCTATAGGTTTCCAGAGAGTCGAGGTCCGCCATCGTTATTCTTCT
>JAGYOV010000221.1 GCA_018399375.1 Dehalococcoidia bacterium | reverse complement strand
TCTTTCCCTCGCAATAGCAACCGCTATACTGGTTCGCCTCCAGCAACGTCAATGCAAAATTGCCGTTCTCCTGATTCCCGCAACTATCATCCCGATACTGGTAACCCTGGGGGGAGAAAAGAATCTTAGCTCCGAGAACTGGATCCTGTTGTCCCTTTTTCTAAGTGCCTTCATCAGTCCCTTTTTCATGCGGACCAAGAATATCCCCCTTATGCCAGAAAAATGTAAGGGATGACAGATTACTCTTTTCTGAACTCGTCAGATAACGCTCCTCCAGATCTATATATCTCTATAAGAAGGATCCCTGAGCAGTATCGTCTTTTCTCGGCAGCCCCAAATGCTCATAAGCAAGCCTGGTAGCAACCCTCCCCCTGGGAGTACGATCCAGAAAACCCAGCCGCAGGAGATATGGCTCATAAACACCCATAATGGTATCTGCATCTTCGCTAATAGAAGCGGCAATTGTATCCAATCCTACCGGACCCCCATCAAACTTATCGATTATAGTGTGCAGCAACTTATGATCGACCTCATCCAGTCCACAAGAATCTATTTCCATCATAGAAAGCGCTTTAAAGGCCGTTTCTTCTGTGATCACGCCATCTACCATGACCTGGGCATAGTCCCTTATTCTCTTCAAAAGGCGATTAGCTACCCGAGGAGTTCCTCTAGAACAACGGGCAATCTGAACAAGCCCTCCTCTTTCTACTGCCACATTGAGAATAAGAGCAGAGCGTTCCAGGATCTTCAATATAGCTACCTCCTCATAGAAATCGAGGTGATATCTCGAACCAAATCTATCTCTGAGAGGAGGGCTCATCATGGCAAAACGCGTGGTAGCCCCAATTAGGGTAAAGTGGGGTAACCCCAACCGCAAACTTCTCGCAGCAGGTCCTTTACCCAGAAAGATATCAAAGGCAAAGTCTTCCATAGCAGGATAGAGCTTTTCCTCTACCACATGGCTGAGTCTGTGGATTTCATCAATGAAAAGTATGTCCCCTTTCCTCAAGCTAGAAAGCATCGCTGCCAGATCTCCAGGTCTCTCAATCGCAGGCCCCGATGTGACCCGGATGTTAACCCCCATCTCCGCAGCGATTATGCAAGCAAGGGTAGTCTTC
>JAGYOV010000220.1 GCA_018399375.1 Dehalococcoidia bacterium | reverse complement strand
TGCTCCTATGATCCTGAGAAGTTCGTCGCCCGAGGGATGCCCGTATATGTCATTGTATGCCTTGAAACCATCGAGGTCGATCATGGCCAGAGAGAATACTCTTTCATGCCGGGCGTGCCGGGCGAGCTCTATTTTAAGGCGCTCCTCGAAATGCCGGCGGTTGAACAACCTGGTAAGTTCATCGACGCGAGCTCTCTTTGAAACCTGGGCGTAGATCCGGGCATTCTCTACCGGATGAGCGATTTGCCGGGCAAGCTGCTCCAGCAGTTTTACCTGCCGGGGAGTATAGGCATCGGGCCTACGACTTGCTATTATCAGGCTGCCGATACACCTGTTCTTGATGACCAGTGGCAGATTAAGAATAGAGCGCATTCCCATATTCAGATAGTCTTTTGTATTCCATGTACTCTGGTTGAGCTCTATATCGGGTTCATAGACGGTTTTCATTTGCTGACATACCATCTGGATAACAGTTCCTTCCAGCGGTATGCTTTCCTTCAACTTCCATGGCGAATTTTCAGGGTTATATATGGCCCAGAAGTTAAAGTCTTGCTCTTCCAGCAGGGCAATTGCCGCCCAGTCGATGTAAATCACCTTGTTCAGCTCAGCTCTTCAATGAATCCCGAGAATATTTCCTCGATGTTTATGTTGGATGTTATGATCGAGGTCAGGCGATTTATAAGCTCTATTTCCTCGTCGCGCTCTCGCAACTGTTCCAGGAAATACGCCCTTTCTATAGTTGTCGCCATAGAGTCGTTGATGGACTTCACCACGTGAATATCTTCAAGAGAGTAACGTTCGCCCCCTTTCTTGCTGCTCATTGTCAGGATGGCCACGAGCTCGCCGTCGTTTATCAGGGGAATAAACATTTCCACTTCAGCCTGGCGAACATCCTCTTTCTCTTTCCGCCACATGGATTGGAATTGAGGTGATATGCCGATATCCTGTAACAGAACTTCCTTGCCTTTTCTTAGCTGGGCCACGAGAGGGCTATCTTTTCTCAGGACGAGCTTGTGCAGATAATCGCCGTTCGGAGGAGGATATGTGAATATGGTGCGGAAATCTCCGCTAATGGTTCCTGGCAGCAGCAAACCGGCCCGCTCGCATCCAATGGATTGTG
>JAGYOV010000022.1 GCA_018399375.1 Dehalococcoidia bacterium | reverse complement strand
GGATCGCGTTGGCTTCGTCCTGGGTTTCCGGGGGTGTGGGCATGAGCCATTCGAACTTGACGGATCCGAGTTCGCCGGGTTCGATGTTGTCCACGGTCGAGAGCGCGAGGATGTCGGGCGCCCTTTCTGCCCCACTTCTGAAATAGGGGATAGAAGAAGATAAGCCCGGTCATAGCCAAAAAACTGAGCTGGAAGGAAATGCTCCACAAAATTTGCGGCTGAAACCCAACCATAACCGCAGCAGCAAAGGCCAGAGCAACTATGGCACTTTGCTGCCTGCCCAAGAGTTCAGCCAGCAGAAACAAGCTTCCCATAATAGCTCCACGAATTACAGGCGGGTGCATTCCAGAAATTAAAACATAGAACCACATGCCCAACAGAGTAAGCCAGATGTAAACTCCATGCCGCCGACCGAAAAATAAAATACCAAGGCCAACAAACATGGCTATAATGATGCCCAGATGCAGGCCAGAAATCGCCAGCAGGTGCGCCGTTCCCGTCCTTGAGAAAGCCTGTTGCACTTCATGCGGTATATTTTCTTTAATGCCCAACAATATGCCCTGTGCTAGAGAACCATGTGGCTCAGGCAAGGCTCTAACCAGAGACAGCGAAAGATTTTTCCTCAAATAATAAAACTGCTGTAAGATAGCGTTCCCCTGATCTCGAGCTACAATATACACTTCAGGATAATACATAACAGAACGAACTCCCTGTGTGGCAAGATAACTCTGGTAGTCAAAATCTTCAAATTGAGGAGGTGTTTCCAGTTGTCCTGTTATAGTAAGAACATCTCCGTAACGATAGCCTTGATACCTGGGAGTCCATACCAGAACGGTACCCGATACTCCACGATTACTGCCATCTATGCTTACCATACTGGTTGAGATTTTCAAGCAGCAATGCTCGGTTGAGGTAACAGGAGGTTCCACCACCATGCCCTGCGCCTCTACAGCGCT
This sequence comes from Dehalococcoidia bacterium, assembly GCA_018399375.1. Classification (GTDB taxonomy): domain Bacteria; phylum Chloroflexota; class Dehalococcoidia; order GIF9; family AB-539-J10; genus M55B177. The sequence goes on along the minus strand of JAGYOV010000022.1, from coordinate 8,899 downwards.
GCCATCATTATAAAAACAGAGATCCCTTTGATCGTGTTGAGGCAAGCTGGAGGAATAGCGCAAAATGCCACCAAACAGGGTAAAAAGACACAGACCCAGCACGATCAAGTTTTTCTTCCTGCCGGGGGAAAACGGAATAAAGAAAAAGGGCAAAAATGCAAGGAAAAGCAAAAATAAAGGGGGGCTAAATTCAGACCCCAAGGATATACCCACTATCCAGGCACAACTAACATATAGCACCAGCATAATGGAAATCTCAGTCCAGCACAGTTATGAAATCTCTCGCTTCTTCAAATTTCGCCTGGCCTATACCATTCACCCGGCACAGCTCTTCAACTCTCTTAAAAGGACCGTGTTCTCTCCTGTAATCTACGATCCTCTGTGACAGCTCCTTCCCAATGCCCGGCAGAGCAACGAGCAGCCATGGTTCTGCCCTGTTTATGTCTATTTTTTGCCAAGACTGTTGCTTTTCCCCCTCCACAAAAATATGGACTCTGATGACGTCAGGAGCGCTGTCAGCCTCAAGACCAACATCTGAGAGAATTGATTGAATGGTGTCACCATCTCTCAGGAGATATATGCCAGGATTAGCCACATCACCATCAACGTATACATCCATATTCTGTTGTGAAGTCACCGCCTCTGGATAAGCAATTTCTAAAGGGCGGCTTCCTTCATATTCAGTCGCCAGAGCTATTCCACCGGCAACCACAGCAACAATAAATAGAATAACTACAAATAACCAGAAAATATTGCCCTTGCTCATAGCAACCCCCTTTTTACCACAAAATAAATTGCCCCCCCTTACCGTTAATGGTAGAATTTTTCCATGGCAGGAAATTCCAGGACAATTACCATCAATCGCAAAGCTTATCACGACTATCACGTTCAGGAAAGCGTTGAAGCCGGGCTCGTGCTCAGGGGCTCTGAAATTAAGTCCATCCGGGCAGGAAGGGTAAACTTGCGCGACGCGTATGCCAGACCAGCAAACGGTGAATTGTGGTTGTACAACAGCCACATTGCCTCCTACGATGCTGCCAGCTACAACGGGCACGATCCAAAGAGGCCTCGCAAGCTCCTGCTACACCGAAAGGAAATTGATAACCTGGCCGGCCTGGCAAAACAGCAGGGTTTGACTCTGATACCACTTAAGTTATACATTAAGGGAGGCATCAGTAAACTGGAACTGGGAGTTGCCAAAGGGAAAAAACTCTATGACAAGAGAGAAACTCTTGCCCGCCGAGAAATATCCAGGGAAATGGACCGGGCGCTGAAACGAAAATCAGGACGATAAGCAGGCATAGGAGGAGCTTATATTCCAGGAGCGAAGTAGAAGTTATCGCAGCATAAATCAAGCATGGGGGCGCGAGGTTTCGACAGGAGGAGGCCTACAAAATCGCAAGCTGAGGTGCCACTGCCCTCAAAAAACAAGTGGCAAAAAACAGTTGCCGAGCGCGAGCCGGTATTCGCTTAACCTTTAAAGGTTAGCCATCCAACCCCACCTCTCCTCGATGGGTGGGAGTTGGGTGTCAGAAATGTCGAGGTGCTCTGATCCTAACGCCGATGAGGGTCAGCCAAGACATATCGGCTGGTCTGGTCAAGCTCGGTCAGCAGAGAATGGCCAGATAAGATTAGCAGAGCTGACTAAGCTTGTAGCATATTTTGGCAACCTTCTTCTGGACGGGGAGTTCGACTCTCCCCCGCCTCCACCATCTCCAATACCAGCTTCCTTCCCCTTGCCAAAAGGGAATGATTCCCAACGGGATATGAGGGTCAGCATCAACCGCCTCTGTAAACAGGCCACGGAAAAACCGGAGTCGACTGAAACCTTTTGAACTGCTTGCTTTCAAGGTCTACATAAACAAGATTTGAGGTGGCCCTCAAAATCTGGGCAGGTTGTTAAGAGCGAGTCCTGCTCCATAGAATGAAATGACAGGATGAGCAAGCCATGAAACAGAACCGAAAGCAACCTAGTCCATCACTTAAAGCCAGAGCATCCCTGGAAGCATTAAAGGGAGAAGAGACGATACTTGAACTGGCTAACCGCTTTGAAGAAGCTCATCCCCCCAGCTAGATTGGCACATGGAAGAGATTCCTGCTTGTGAAATGCTTCTCACAAGTTAGGCAAGTTATTATGCCATACTGCTTTAGACCAACAGAGAGCAAGGATGCCTAAGATAAATAGACAGCCCTGCTCTACAATAATGGAGATGCTAATTACAACAATGGATCAAGAGTATTTATCAATTGATTTATTACACAATCCACTCATCGATAACGTTCGGATTCTCGTCAACCCAATTCCTAGCAGCTTCCTCGGGATCTATTCCTTCTACGTTGATGTTATACATCACCTCACCCAGTTGAGCATCGGTGAAGAACATATTTCTTAATACATTAGCGGCATCAGGCATATCCTCAGAAAAGCCTTGCCGGGCTATTACACGGATCTCCTCTGCTTTACCTAGAGTATTCTGGGGATCTTCAAGTAGCTTGAGATCGTAGGGAAAGAACATATAGTGTGGTTTCCAGCCAGTAACAGCAATCCACTCACCTTTGTTATAAGCACGATCCAATTCTGCCACCATTGCAGGGCCGCTTGATTCAACCAGCGTCCAATCTTCTAGCCCATACGCAGGCATGGTATCTTCAGAGGTATGTTGCATAATCCCAGCGCCAGGATCAATCCCAACGATCTGTTTATTGAATTCTTCTTCGTAATCTTTCATCTCTGCAATAGAATCAATGGTAACATACGAAGGGGCAACAATAGCCAATACGGCATCATCGAAAAGGGAGCCAAGATCTTCTACTTGATCCTTGTATTTCTCCCAATAGCTCTGCTGGCTGTAAGGCAACCATGCAGTCGTAAACGCATCCATATCTCCTTTAGCAACGGACTCCCACATAACCCCAGTTTCAACCACGCTTTTTTCGACGTCATAACCTATATCTTCCAGTACAGCTTCGGCCACATATGTTTCAGCTTCAGCACAAGCCCACTGTACATATACCAGTTCGATAGTACCTTTATCGCCTCCTGTAGAAGATGTCCCTGAATTTGTCGAATCAGTTCCACCCGTACAACCTATCATAAAACATATAAGGAGAACTGAAACTAATGTTAACGCCAGAACAATATTTCTGACTCTCACTCTCCAAAAACCTCCTTAATACTAAATTTCTGTATCATTTCTCTAATTTGCTAGCAGTCAGGTGCTCTCCTCATCCAAGCAACTGCTGAACATACCACCAAGATTTACGCGCATATCTTCCTTTTTCAAGTCACTTTACATAGCAAACCTCCTTTACGTTGCTAATACTACCTTAGGGGAACTTCTCCATTGTTATCTCTGTTATATAACATGATATGTTATCATATGCACTTGAACCTATGAGATAACAGCGGACGAAGCGAACAAGGTTAGCAATAATGTTACTCAACTAAGAGATATCTGATGCAGAAGCCTTGAACTTTGCCTTTCCAAACACTCTCTAAGCTGGATACTGCAGATTGTTATGATCTTTGAACATCTTTGGATTTGCCTGGCCCCCGCTGAATTTTCCAATGTACATGTTTCCAGTTTGCTATTCAAAAATATTTCATAGCCTAATAGTCTAGCATAACCCGGCCATAGATCATAGTGATTAGGTATTGGGCTATCTTGCTCAATCCCGATCCCCGTCAAGACATAGCATCAGTTAACACAGTACAAGGGATGGTAACAAAGAGGAAGACAGCCACATAACTATCGCTTCCTGTTTTTCTTGACCTTAGTTCAGCTCCCTGATAACATCCTTTAGAGTATTTGTAGCACGACTAGCATCTTTGCCAGCTGAGCGAGTTATATACACAGCACCCTCAACACAACGCAGTGAGCATCAGCAGCCAGTCATAATGCCCTCGAACTTAAGATGGGGTAATAACTGGATTGAGTAATTGTCTTCATACCTGACGCTTGGTCTTATGGGAATTAAACCCCCGCCTCCACCAAACAATTTAGGAAATAGCAGCCCGAAGAGTTCAAACCTTCATCCCGTTCATTCTCAATTCAAATCCTGAAATACAGAACGCCTGCGGAGAGATTCTTTCCTCCAAATAATAACTCAGGGACATTGGAACTACGCCCTCCTGCACCTGCACATCTGAATGGCAATTATCAGAGCAAGATAAAAAGAAGAAACTTCCTGTACAAGTTTATTGTACTGCTTTCTAAATGCCTCAAATGCCTAGAAAAGTATCATCTTTGGTCAACCAATATGCGCGGCAAAACAGAGACCACGGCAAGAACATTGACGTACAGCACAAAATATAGCAAAATAGAACAATTTCAACGCCTGAAGGAGGAGTAAATGCAAGAAGTAGTAATCATCAGCGGGTGCCGAACGCCCATAGGAGCTTTTGGCGGCTCTTTAAAAGATGCGAGAGTTGTCGACCTTGGCAGCCTGGTAATTAAAGAAACGCTCAAGAGAGCAGGCCTGAAGCCAAAATCTAGCCAGGAAATTCTCAACTACAGCCCTGATGCCACCAGATCTGATGGAATAATAGAACTGGAGCAGAAACACTACGACTACGAATCTTCTCTGAAAGACGTCCAGATAGATGAAGTCGTCATGGGAAATGTTTTACAGGGAGGACAAGGGCAGAATACCGCCCGTCAGGCCAGCATATATGCAGGGGTCCCCAAGGAGACGCCAGCATATACAGTGAACAAGATATGTTCCTCAGGGTTAAAAGCCATCACTCTGGCAGCTCAAACCATAGCTATGGGAGAAGCCGATGTTATCATTGCCGGAGGCATGGAATGTATGAGTCACGCTCCCTACGTGCTTCCCAAAGCTCGCTGGGGATACCGCATGGACGTTGAGGCCAGAGGAGAGTTGATAGATCTGATGGTATTCGACGGCCTGTGGGAGATATTCTATGGCTATCACATGGGAAACACTGCAGAGGAAATTGCCAGCAGGTATGGTTTCACGCGTGAACAACAGGACGAGATAGGATATCTCAGCCACTATCGGGCACGGAAAGCGATAACAGAAGGGTTATTCAAAAGCGAAATAGTGCCCGTCCCAATAGCACAGAAAAAAGGCGAACCCATCATATTTGATACCGATGAGCGCCCCATGGATACAACGCCTGAAAAGATGGCCAAGCTCGGGCCGGCATTTCGCAAAGGAGGAACAGTAACCGCCGGGAATTCCTCGGGAATCAACGATGCTGCAGCCGCTGTATTACTCATGTCCGCCGAAAAAGCCAGAGAGATGGGGCTTGAACCCATGGCAAGCATCAAAGCATGGGCTTCAGGAGCTATAGATCCCAAATACATGGGGCTCGGACCCATCCCCGCAGTAAGAAAAGTTCTCAAGAAGACGGGGCTAACCAACAAAGACATAGATATCATTGAGCTCAACGAGGCATTTGCCGCGCAGACGCTGGGATGTATGAAAGAACTCGACTGGTCGTTCGACGACATCAACCTGCACGGCAGCGGCATATCACTGGGGCACCCCATTGGGTGTACTGGTGCCAGAATGGTGGTTACTATAGCTCACGACTTGAAAAACCAAAACCTGCATCGCGGTTTGGTAACCATGTGCATCGGAGGAGGACAGGGAATGGCAGCTATCATAGAGAGAAACACTTAAAGTTGCTCCCCTTTCTTCTGGTGATCGGAGTACCATGTGCTCTATGGAACTCGAGCTGATTGCAGGTGTTGCGCCAGCTCCACTGGCAGCTGTTGCAGAGAGTGGCGTCTGTGTCCAACGAATTGCTTTACTTTAATTTTTAGCCTGTCCCGCAGGCTGGGGGGATTCCTCTAGCATGACTGTTTTCATAAGCTCTTGGAAAGAGTAGCCAGGAAATCAGCGTTAGTCTTTGTCTTGGCCAGACGCTCAAGTATCCTGGCCGTCACTTCGCTGCGGTTGGAAGAATCGTCCTCTATCATGCCGATCATGCGCCTCAATAACCACACCTGCTTCAAAGTTTCCTCATCCATCAAAAGCTCTTCTCTTCTCGTGCTGCTGGGGACGATATCTATTGCAGGAAAGATCCTTTTCTCGGATAGCCTTCTATCCAGGTGAAGCTCCATATTGCCCGTTCCTTTGAACTCTTCATATATGAGTTCATCCATACGGCTTCCCGTATCCACCAGACAAGTAGCAATAATAGTCAGACTGCCCCCGTCCTCAATGTTGCGCGCAGCGCCGAAGAACTTTTTGGGAGGATAGAGAGATGCTGAATCAATTCCACCAGAGAGAGTACGCCCGCTGGAAGGCATCGCCAGATTATAGGCTCGTGTGAGTCGCGTAATGCCATCAAGCAGAATAGCTACATCCCTCCCCGTTTCCACCAACCTCTTGGCCCTTTCCAGAGCGAGTTCAGCGATCCTCGTTTGCACATCAACTGGCTCATCAAAAGTAGCCCCAATCACCTCAGCCTTGACTGATTTCCTTATATCCGTGACCTCTTCAGGCCTCTCACCAATGAGACAAATCATCAAATGTATATCAGGACAGTTTATTGAAACGGCATTGGCAATCTTTTTGAGAAGTAAGGTCTTGCCGGCTTTCGGAGGGGATACGATTAGTCCTCTCTGCCCCCTTCCTATCGGCGCTACCAGATCAATTAACCTTGTAGACAATATATCAGGTGCCGTTTCCAGGCGTATCATTTCATTGGGGAATATGGGAACCAGAGAAGCAAAATTACGCCGCACCCTGGCTGACTCAGGATCAAGATCATTAATGCGTTCTACCCGCAGCAAGCTGTAGTACCTTTCAGTTTCCTTGGGAGGCCTTGCCTGCCCGTAGATAGAATCGCCATTTCTCAAATTAAAGCGGCGTATCTGAGAATTAGACACGTATACGTCACTCATTCCACGCATAAAGGTATCCTGTCGCAAGAAACCATACCCTTCATCTTTAATATCCAGAACGCCCGTCACAAGTAAATTACCGCTCTGTTCAGCTTGATACCTAAGAACCTCCCTGACAAGCTCTGTCTTCTTTAGGGAAGAATAGCCCGATATGCCTTTCTCTTTGGCAATTTCTTCCAGTTCGTCTCTCGTCTTATTCTCCAGTTCAACTAGATTCATTGTTGCTCTTCTCTCTTTTCGAAATTTCCCCTGTGCTCAAGGGTTCTATGAAATGCGCCTACTCAGGAAAACCAACCTACTTTTACTTACTAACGATAGCCGTATTGCCGAAAATACTCTTCCAGTCATTCAGAAAACGCTCAACACCAATATCAGTCAGAGGATGATTTACCATTTGTAACAGCACCTTATACGGCACGGTGGCAACATGTGCCCTCGCTTTGGCGGCCAATAAACAATGCTGGGTATGCCGAATACTTGATGCTATTACCTGAGAAGGTAACTGATAATATTCCAGGTAATTCACGACCTCTGCTACCAGCTGCATGCCATCCTCACCGATATCATCAAGCCTGCCAACAAAGGGACTTATGAAAGTAGCCCCGGCTGCTGCACCAAGCATAGCTTGATTCAGGGAAAAACACAGGGTTAAATTGACCTTTATATTCTCCTTCGACAGCACCGAAGTAGCTTCTATTCCCTCAAGAGTAGCAGGTATTTTAACCACGATATTTTCTGCCCACCCTGATATTTTCCTTGCTTCAGATACCATACCATCGGCATCAGTGCTGAGCACCTCTGCTGAGACAGGCCCGGGAACGACAGCACAAATATCTTTAACCAGCCCCTGATAATTCACTTCTCCCTCTTTAGAGACGAGGCTTGGATTGGTAGTAACGCCATGAATAACTCCAAGACGCACCGCACGCTTAATATGCTCTATATTGGCAGTATCCAGAAAGAACTTCATTTTTATTCCATCAATTGCAGAAAACGTCCTCACAAACTTCAAGTACCACGGGGCGCCACATGATAGATACAGCGATATATAGCACGTCTATGACCTATTTCAATGCGCCTGCAGATCAAACCATACCCGAAGCAAGAAGTACATCAAACAACTCAGAAACTTTATCTACCCTAGAGCCAACGTTTCCTCTCACAGCAAACCAACCTCCAACACCCAGAACGTAAAGCCAAGTCATTTGCTGAAGCCAGATATGATTTGAAGTTGCAACTAGTATAAGCACTCAAGGTAAATCCTGTCAAGTATTAGCTCATTCCAAAGCTACAACATAACCCACGTTGCGCCCGAACAGGAGAAGCCCTATACCATCAAGCATTTCATGGACAAATCACGCTGACCTGGGGGCCAGTTGCTCCGCCAGCAAGCGCTCATATTTTGCGGTTATAATATAGATGATATAATCGAACAGCAGTATTGTCCGGTTGATGGTTTCAGCCGTCCGATGCATATCAACGCACGTATTAAATAGCGCCTGGAAGTCAGCAAAAACCCATATCTGCCTTCTCATGAGAATCTGAGCATAGAGGACCTCATGCAAAGGAACACCCTGTCTGTAAATCTCTTCCACATATTGAGCCTGGTTCAAGAGACGCTCTACTTCCTTATAGGGATCCTTGCTGAAATACATCGTCTTGAGATTCTTGTAGAAAAAAGCCGTTGATTCAATGCACTGCTTCTTGGGGAGACCATGATACACAGACATTCTCCTATTTTTCATCATAGACACATACCACTGTAGTGCTATCTCTTCTGCGTGTTTCTCAGAAAGCTCCAAAAGTTTATCAGCGATTACCCTGTACATGATATCGACCCCCTCTAAAAAATACTCCTAATTTGCACCACATACTGCATAGTCTCTCTTACTAAAGATACCAATATACCAGAAGAAGCTGTAACTTGCATTCTAGCATACCACATCAAGATAGTATCGTTCAACGCGCAAAACGCCCCCTTGTACGCCAATTAAAACAAAACGGCTAACAACACAATCATG